>JAGQSL010000390.1:0-10562 GCA_020439525.1 Acidimicrobiales bacterium
CGCTGCAACTTCCGTTGCACCTACTGCATGCCGGCCGAGGGCATGGACTGGCACCCGCGATCGGAGCTGCTGAGCTTCGAGGAGCTGCGCCGGGTGGCCGGGATCTTCGTCGAGCGCTACGGCTTCGACTCGATCCGGCTCACCGGGGGCGAGCCGACCGTGCGCCATCGGCTGCCGATCCTGGTGGCGCAGCTCGCCGAGCTCGATGCCGACCTCTCGCTCACCACCAACGGATCGACGCTGCGCGCTCAGGCGCCCGAGCTGCGCGCCGCGGGCCTCGGGCGCATCAACGTCTCGCTCGACTCCTTGCGGCCGGAGCGCTTCGCCGAGCTCACCCGGCGCGACGAGCTCCCCGCCGTGCTCGACGGCATCCGGGCCGCGGTCGACGCCGGGTTCGCTCCGGTGAAGGTCAACGTGGTCGTGGTCCGGGGGGTGAACGACGACGAGATCGTCGACTTCGCCCGCTTCGGGCGCGACGAGGGCGTCGTCGTGCGGTTCATCGAGTTCATGCCCCTCGACGCCGAGGAGCGCTGGTCGCGCGAGCAGGTGCTGGCGTCGCACGAGATCGTCGAGCGCATCGCCGCCGCGTTCCCGCTCGAGCCGCTCGCCCGCGGATCCGAGCCGGCCGAGCGGCACCGCTACCTCGACGGCGGGGGCGAGGTCGGCGTGATCGGCACGGTGACCGAGCCGTTCTGCGGGAGCTGCGATCGGGTGCGCCTCACCGCCGACGGCAAGCTCCGGGCCTGCCTGTTCGCCACCGAGGAGACGGATCTGCGCGCCGTGCTGCGCGACGGGGGCTCCGACGACGACCTCGCCGCCGCCATCGAGGCGACGGTGGCGGGCAAGTGGGCGGGCCACGGCATCTCGTCGGTGCAGTTCATCCGGCCGGCCCGCTCGATGAGCGAGATCGGCGGCTGATCGCGCTCGGCGGTCGAGCGCCTAACCTTCGGCCATGCCGGACCGCCTCACCCACCTCGACCCGCTCGGCCGCGCTCGGATGGTCGACGTCACGCCGAAGGACCCGTCGCACCGGCGGGCGGTGGCCCGAGGCCGCGTGCACATGCAGCCCGAGACCACCGCGCTGGTGGCTCGCGGCTCGGTGGGCAAGGGCGACGTGCTCAACGTGGCGCGCGTGGCCGGCATCCAGGCCGCCAAGCGGGCGTCCGACCTGATCCCGCTGTGCCATCCCCTCCTGGTGGGCGCGGTGCTCATCAACTTCCACATCGACGATGCGTTCATCGAGATCGAGGCCCACGTCGACACGGTCGATCGCACCGGTGTCGAGATGGAGGCGCTCACGGCCGTGTCGGTGGCGGCGCTCACCATCTACGACATGTGCAAGTCCGCCGATCGCACCATGACCATCGGCGACATCGCCCTCTGGGAGAAGACCGGCGGCCGCTCCGGGACCTTCCGCCGCGAGGTGGGCGACCCCGAGCTCGACCTCGGCATCTAGGCCCGGCCGCTCGGGGCGAGATATCGCTCCAGTCGCAGGTGGCACCGGCCGATGGTTCCGTAGTAGAACCGTAACAACCGCAGCGAAGCCGTCACCTGGCCGTCAGGTGCCGTTCGCCGCCGATGTCCCCGTCGATCGCCTCGGGTCCACCTTCGCCGGTGGGTCGCTCGGTACGGTCGCTGCAGCCGACGAAAGGCCTCCGACCTTGAAGATGCTGGCGTTCCTGTGCCTGGCCATCGCTTGGGGTGCCATCGGTGGCTCCTGGGCGCTGCACCGCTTCCGCGAGGGGCGGCCCGGCAGCTCGGTGCACAGCTTCCGTCGTCAGCTCTCCACGCTCGAGCGGGCCACGCCCGGCACCACGCTGCGTCCCCTCCACCAGGGCGCCCCGGCCGCCGGCCCGAGCTCGGCGCCGGTGCGCCGGCCCCGGGTGGCCACCGCCCCGAGCCACGTGGTCAAGCGCCGTCGCGACGTGCTGATCGGCCTGCTCGGCGCCACCGCCTTCACCTTCCTGCTGCTGCTGGTGGCATCGAGCGCCCTCACGTTCCTGCTCTTCGTCCTCGCCGCTGGCGCGCTCGGCGCGTACTGCTACGCGCTGGTGCAGATCCGCATGCGGGCCGAGGAGGCGGCGGTGAAGGTCCGGGTCCTGCGCCCGCAGGCCTCCCACGGCACCCACACGGTCGCCGTGCGCCGCACCGCCAACTGATCGCCGTCGGGCCCCGGACGGGGCGCGGCCACCGGGTCGTGGCGCTCGTGGCCGGACGGACCACGGACGTCGGTCGCGGTGCGGGCGCCGGCACCGGGCCGACGGCTGCGGAAGCCCTGCGCCGGAGCGGGCACCGCCGTCGTCCGGGCGACGCGACCTGATCGAGCACCCGACGGCGAGCCCGGGAGCACCGCCCCCACGACGAGGGCCCACCGCCACGGCCAGGCTCCGCTCGTGTCGCCGGCGCCGGCGCCACGAGCGCGCCGGAGGCCGATCCCGGTGGGATCGGCCTCCGCGGGGGTGGGCTGGTTCGACCCGACGGCGGGTGGGTCGAGATCAGCAGGTCTTGATGAAGACCTGGACGGTGAAGATCCGGTTGCCGTTGCGGGCGTAGCCCACGCCGACGCCGTTCCACTTGGTGGAGAGGATGTTGGCGCGGTGGCCCGACGAGTTCATGTAGGCGTCCTCGATGGCGGCGACCGAGCCGCCGTAGCCGACGTTCTCGCCCAACGAGCACCAGCGGACCCGGATCCCGTCCGAGAGGGTCGAGTGGTACAGCTTGTTCTCGCGCGCCAGCTTCTCGGCCCACGCCTGCGCCTTGGCCTGGGCGTCGGCCTGGACGGCCAGGCTGCTCAGGCGGTTGGCCTTGCGGTCGGCGTTCAGCTCGGTCAGCACCTCGTCCTGGGAGGCGGAGAGGCAGGCGGTGAGGAGGCTCAGGGCAGCGACGATGATGACGATGGCGAGCCCGCGCTTGGTGGTGGGGGTTCGGAGTGCCATACCTCCTTTCTCGGCGCGACGGGTGGTCGCCTTGAGGGCCCTTCGCCGCCCAGGGTGGTGGGATCTCCGCCCAGCGCGGCCTCACCAGGCAGTTCGGTCACGGAACGCGGTCGAAATGGGTCGGGTGGCCCATCGATGCCCGGCGAGGTGGCCGGCCGTCGCTGGCCGCGGCGCCGTGCGAGGGGCCGGTTCGGTTGGCCGAGCGACGCAGCGCTCGCGCTAGGGTTCGGGTCCCGCTGCGGGGGTGTAGCTCAGTTGGTAGAGCGCCTCGGTCGCATCGAGGAGGCCAGGGGTTCGATTCCCCTCACCTCCACCACCGCACGCCTCCACGCCCCGGCCGCCAGCGGCCGGGGCGTGGCGCGTCCGGGCTGGCGGCGGTGGGTTCGTCGCCGGGCTACGTTGGCCTGCGAGAACACGTTCCAGTTCCTTCCGGGAGGACGTCATGCGAGTGGTGGTCGACTTCGACCTGTGCGAGAGCAACGCGGTCTGCATGGGCATCGCGCCCGAGGTCTTCGAGGTCCGCGACGACGACTTCCTCTACGTGCTCCAGGAGGAGCCCGACGAGGGCCTGCGCCCGAAGGTCGAGGAGGCGGCGGCGCGCTGCCCGAAGCAGGCCATCGCCATCGAGGGCTGACGGCTGGACCGCATCGTCGTCGTCGGCGCGTCCCTGGCTGGGCTCCGCGCCGCCGAGACCCTCCGCCGCGAGGGCTACGCCGGCACGCTCACCCTCGTCGGCGATGAGCCGCACGCGCCCTACGACCGGCCACCCCTCTCCAAGCAGGTCCTGACAGGCGAGTGGGACCACGAGCGGGTCGCGCTCGTGGCCGCGGCCGACGAGGGGCTGGGCCTCACCTGGGAGCGCGGCGTCGCCGCCGTGGGCCTCGACCTCGCGCGTCGGACCGTCGCCTTGGCCGACGGCCGCCAGCTGCCGTTCGACGGCCTGGTCATCGCCACCGGGGCGCGCGCCCGCACGCTGCCCGGCACCGACGGCCTGGCCGGCGTCCACGCCCTGCGCACCCTCGACGACGCCCTCGCGGTGCGAGCCGCGGTCGAGGCCGGGGGGAGGCTGGTGGTGGTCGGCGCCGGCTTCATCGGCGCCGAGGTGGCCGCATCGTGTCGCAGCCGGGGCGGTGACGTCGCCATGGTCGAGCCGCTCCCGGCGCCGCTCGCCCGGGTGCTCGGTGCGCCGATGGGCCAGGTCGTCGCCGACCTCCACCGCGACCACGGCGTCGAGCTCCACCTCGGCGTGGGCGTCGAGCGGCTCGAGGGCGACGGGCACGTCGAGCGGGTGGTGCTCGCCGACGGGCAGGTCCTCGACGCCGAGGTCGTCGTGGTCGGCATCGGGGTGATCCCCAACACGGAGTGGCTCGAGGGGAGCGGGGTCGAGCTCGCCGACGGCGTGGTCTGCGACGAGACCACCCTCGTGGCGCCCGGCGTGGTCGCCTGCGGCGACGTGGCGCGCTGGCCCAACCGGCTCTACGACGAGGTCATGCGCGTGGAGCACTGGGAGCACGCCCTCGACATGGCGGCTCACGCGGCCCGTCGGCTGCTCGCCCAGGATCGAGGCGAGCCGGGCGAGGCGTTCGCCCCCGTCCCGTTCTTCTGGAGCGACCAGTACGACCGCAAGATCCAGCTCGCCGGCCGGGTCCGCCCCGACGACGAGGTCGCGGTGGTCGCCGGCTCGCTCGACGAGCGCCGGTTCTGCGCCCTGTACGGGCGCGACGGGCGGGTCGTCGGCGCCCTCACGATGAACATGCCCGCCAAGGTCATCCGCTACCGCCGCCAGATCGCCGAGGGGCTCGGCTGGGACGACGCGCTGGCGGCCGCGGCGGGATCGTGAGCGGACCGGACGACCCGGCCGCGGCGGCGGCCGAGCAGCTCGTCGAAGTGGTCGACCTCGAGGGTCGCGTCGTGCGCGTCGTCCCCCGGGCCCAGATGCGAGCCGAGCGCCTCCGGCACCGCTGCACGTACGTGATCGTCGTCGATCACGCCGAGCGCCTCGTGGTGCACCGCCGCGCCGACTGGAAGGACGTGTGGCCGGGACGGTGGGACGTGGCGTTCGGTGGCGTCGTGGCCGTGGGCGAGGACTGGGGCGCCGCCGCCCAGCGAGAGCTGCTCGAGGAGGCCGGCATCGAGGCCGGCCTCCAGGCCCTGGGCGGCGGCACCTACGACGACGGCGACGTGGCCCTGCTCGGGCGCGTCTACCTGGCCCGCCACGACGGCCCGTTCACCTTCCCCGATGGCGAGGTGGTGGCGTCCGATCGCATCCCGCTCGACGATGTCGCCGGCTGGATCGCCAGCCACGAGCTGTGCCCCGATTCGGTCGCCCTCGCGGCCGGTGCGTTCGGGGCCCTGCTCGGCCCGGGATCGGGCGCCCCCGGCTCGGAGTAGCCTCGGCCCCCGTGTCGCAGGAGGTGGGGACGTGAACGCGACGGCGTGGGGACTGCTCGGCGCGACGCTCGCCGTCGCGGTCGTCGACTGGTGGGCCACCTGGCGCGAGCGGCGGTCGGTCCGCCTGGTCGCCAAGCCCCTCACCCTGGTGCTCCTGATCGGCGTCGCCCTCGCCCTCGACCCGGTCGATCCCCGCATCCGCGCCTGGATGGTGGCCGGCCTGGTGCTGTCGCTGGCCGGCGATGCCTTCTTGCTGTTCGAGGAGCGCCTCTTCGTGTTCGGCCTCGGGTCGTTCCTCCTCGGGCACCTCGCCTACATCGTCGGCCTCCAGCTGGCCCCGACCTCGCTCGCCGGGTCGCTCGTCGGCCTGGCGGCTGTCGTCCTCGCCGTCGCCACCGTCGGGCGGCGCATCGTCGAGAGCGTGCGGACCGGCGAGCACCCCGAGCTGGTGGGCCCCGTGATCGTGTACCTCGTCGCCATCTCCGCCATGGTCGTCAGCGCGTTCGGCACCGGCGCCGCGGCCGCCATCGTGGGCGCCCTGCTCTTCTACGCCTCCGACGCCACGCTCGCCTGGAACCGCTTCGTCGGTCGGCTCCGCTACGGCGGCCCGGCGGTGATGGTGACCTACCACCTCGCGCAGATCGGGCTGGTGGCGTGGCTCGTGACCGGCTGATCGCCCTGGCGGCGGCCTCCGTGGTCGTCGTCGGCCTCGCCGGGTGCGGCGACGACCCGGCGCGCCTCGACGGGCCCAGCGCCGAGCGCGAGATCGCCGCCGCGGTGGCGGCGGAGGTCGAGCCCGAGGTCGCGGCCGTGCGCTGCCCCGACGAGATCCCGCTGGGCCGAGGCGAGGAGGTGGAGTGCGACGTCGAGCTGGCCGACGGTGCCGGGACGCTCCCCGTCGTCGCTCGCCAGCGCGACGAGCGAGGATCCCTCGACGTGGAGCTGCGCCGGGCCGTGCTGTCCGATGCCGAGGTGGCCGATGCCCTGCGCGCCGCGCTGCGCGACGGGTTCGGTCGGAGCTTCCAGGTGGACTGCGGCGACCGCGGCCCGACCGTCCGGGAGGCGGGGGCGCAGGTCACCTGCCGGGCGCGCGACGCCACCTCCCGCCGCTCCGTGGAGGTCACCATCGATGGGGCCGACGGCGGGCTGAGCTACCAGCTCGTCGACCCGTAGGCCGCGGGGTCGCGGTCGGCCACGGCCACCGACCACGGCACATCGAAGCAGCGGGCGTCCAGGCGCCCGGGCGCGACGTGCTCCCACGCCCCCAGCCCGGCCCGTCGGGTGCGGTCGGTCCACCCGATGCAGTCGGGGCGCTCGATGCGCCGCACGCTCTGGGAGATCCCGCCCTCGTGGACCCGGTAGCTCGCCCACACCCCGGGGTAGTCCTTGGTGGCCCCGACCTGGGTGACCACCACGCCCGCTCGCGCCCAGCGGCGGTGGCGGTGGGTGTGGCCGCTCGTGAGCAGCACGTGGGGGTGGGCGGCCCCGAGCTGGTCGAGGAAGCGGGCGCTCTCCTGCTGGGGGATGCCGACGGGTGGTCCCTCGGACAGGGCGTGGGGCTGGAGCTGGTGGTGCAGCACGACGAGCACGCCGCCGGTGGCGGGCGCCTCGGCCGCCGCGTCGAGCACGTCGGCCGCCACCGGGTGCACCGTGCCGCGGTTGCGCCCGGCGATCGTCGTGTCGGCCAGCACGAGGCGGACGCCCGGCAGGTCGCGCACGATGAGCGGGTTGGCGATCGAGAGCCCGTAGGCGGCCGCGGCGTCGGTGGGCGCCACCGCGGCCCCGCCGCCGTAGGCCCCGCGATCGTGGTTCCCCGCCACCGCGTCGAGCGGCACCGGGCACGTTGCCACGAGGCGGGCATAGGCCCGCCACTGGTGGGCAAGGCCCAGGTTGGTCAGGTCGCCCTTGGCCACCAGGTGCCGGGCCCCGTGGTCGACGGCGGCATCGATCGCGGCGGTGGCGCAGCGCCACGGGTGCGGATCGTCGTGCTGCTCGCGCTCGCGGATCGTCCCGCGCTGGCCGAAGCTTTCGGTTCCCAGGTGGAGGTCGGAGATGGTGGCGATCCGGGTTAGCTCCTCCCCTCCGAGCGCGGGGAGCGTGCGAGCGACCACCTCCACCGCGCCGTCGAGCGCCGAGCCCGACGCGCGGACGGTGAGCAGCCGCCCGGCGGGCAGGCCGGTGAGGGTCACCGCGCCTGCGTCGGCGCGCGGCGTCGGGTCGCCGGGCTCCCGCGGCACGGCGAGGTGGAGCGTCGTGGGCTCGACCAGCGGCGCGGCGCCGGCGTGCACCTCGAGGCGAAGGCGCCCCGGGTGCAGGGCGCGCCACGACAGCTGCACGGCGTCGTGGTCGACGGCGAAGACCCAGAGCCGCGGGCCCCGCCGATGGAGGATCACGAGAGGGCAGCGCCCAGCTCCGCCCGCACCCGCCGGGCCGCGCGCACGTTGACCCACATGCGCTCGAGGTGCTGGCGCACGACCTTGGCCCCCTGCGTGGGCGGGTGCTGATCGAGGAACGCGGCGATCGAGGCCGCGAGCTCGGGGTCGGTCACCTGGCGGATGCCCTCGAGCAGGCGGGGCACGGTGCTGGAGGGGAACCGGCTGGTGATCTCGTCCCAGCGCTCGGTGAGGAACCCCCACACCGCCTCGCTGGCGTCGCGGTTGGCGAGGGCCCGGCGCAGGAGGAACAGCGCGTCCTGGCTGCGCACCTCGTCGGTGAGCGCGAGCTCGCAGAACCGCAGCACCAGGGCGGGGTCGGCGGCGTCGGCGAGGGCGCCCTGGTGGCGGAGCCGGTCCTGGGGGGTGCGGGCGCTCCCGGCCCGGCGTCGCAGCTCGTCCCACGTCGCCTCGTCGGCGGTGGCCGCCACGATCCGCACGACGGCATCGGCGAGGTCGGGGTCGACCGCGTCGGGGTCGGCCCCCAGGGCGCGGAAGCGCTCGGCGGCCAGCCGACGTCGCTCGCCGTCGGCGCCGGTGCGGGCCACGAGGTCGAACAGGGTGGCGCGACGCGCCGTGGTGCGCTCGGGCTCGCCGTCGCGGCGCGCCTCGCCCAGGGCATCGAGCGCCGGCGCGGCGAGGGCGCGGATCCGAGCCTCCAGGGCCGGCCGGTCGGCGGGGTCGGCGAGGCGGTGGAGGGCGCCGAGCACGCCGGCCATCCGCTGCCAGACCGAGAGGTCGTCGTCATCGGCCAGCGCGGCGACCAGCTCGAGGACCCGTTCGAGCGAGCCGCGGCCGGCCAGGATCAGCGCCCACTCGTCCTCGACGAGCCCGTAGCGCTCGAGGGGCGAGAGCTCGCCGCGAGCCTCAGCCGTGGCCCGCAGGTCCTCGTCGGCCAGCTCGACCCGGTAGAAGCCGTCGCCGGCGTGGTTGCCCACCAGCCACGTGGCCGGCTGGTCGAGCGCGACCTCGGCGCGGGCGTCGGCGAGCAGCAGCCGGTGCACGGTCGTGGTGCCGTCGGCGTGGCCCGTCCGCACGCCGACCGGGACGATGCGGACCTCGTCGGCGGCGTGGTCGCCGCCCCAGGCGTCGTCGGGGGCGAACGCGAAGCGGTCCTGGCGCAGGTGCAGCGTCCGCCCGTCGTCGGATCGGGCGACCGACACCACCGGGTGGCCCGGCCGGTAGATCCAGCTGTCCATCATCTGGCGCACCGGTTCCCCCGATGCCTCCTCGATGGCGTCCCACAGGTCGGTCGTCTCGGTGTTGGCGTACTGGTGGGTGTCGAGGTAGCGCCGGATGCCGGCCTGGAAGCGCTCCTCGCCGAGGAACTGCTGGAGCATGCGCACCACCGACGCGCCCTTCTCGTAGGTGAGCACGTCGAACATGCCCTCGGCGTCGGCGGCGGTCACGACCTCGTACTCGATGGGTCGGGTGGTCGAGAGCGAGTCGGTGTCGAAGGCGGCGCTGCGGGCCAGGCCGAAGTCGACCCAGCGCTGCCACTCGGGCCGGAAGGCGTCGGTCGTCAGCATCTCCATGAAGGTGGCGAACGCCTCGTTGAGCCAGATGCCGTTCCACCAGCCCATCGTGACCAGGTCGCCGAACCACATGTGGGCGATCTCGTGGGCCACCACGTCGGCCACCCGCTGGAGCTCGGCCTGGGTGCTGCGCTCGCGGTCGAGGAGCAGCGCGGTCTCGCGGAAGGTGACGCAGCCGAGGTTCTCCATGGCGCCGAAGGCGAAGTCGGGGATGGCGATCAGGTCGAGCTTGTCGCCGGGGTAGGCGATGCCGTACCAGTCGGCGAGGAACCGCAGCGAGAACTCGCCGATCTCGAGGGCGAAGGGCGTCAGGTCGGCTCGCCCGGGTGGGGCGATCACCCGCAGCGGCACGCCGTCGACGTCCACCACGTCGGTGGCCTCCAAGGGCCCCACCACGAAGGCCACGAGGTAGGTGGACATGGCCATCGTGGGGGCGAAGTGGACCCGCTTGCGGCCGTCGGGCAGCTGGTCGACGGCGGTCTCGAGCGCGTTCGAGACCGCGAACAGGCCCTCGTCGACCACGAGGCGGATGGCGTAGGTGGCCTTGAACGCCGGCTCGTCCCAGCAGGGGAAGGCCCGGCGGGCGTGGGTCGACTCGAACTGGGTGCAGGCGAGCGTCCGGGTGGTGCCTTCGTCGTCGGTGAACGTGGAGCGGTAGAACCCGACGAGCTTGTCGTTGAGCACCCCGCGGAACGCGGCGTGGAGGGTGGCGGGCCCCGCCGGTGCGGTGGCGGCGAGGGCGAGCCCCATCGTCTCGGTGGCCTCGTCGAAGCTCGCCGTCGCCTCGATGCGCTCGCCGTGGACCTCGAGCCAGACCTCGTCGACCTCGAGGTCGAGGGCGTGCAGGACGAGCTCGTCGGTGGGCTCGGTGAGCACGAGCGTGACCTCCTCGCGCCCGGCGAAGGTGGCGGCGTCGAGGTCGGGCGCCAGCTCGAGGTCGTAGTGCGAGGGCACCACGGTGGTGGGCAGGCGGTTGCGGTCGCGCTCGGGCACGGGGCTCCTCGGGTCGGTGCGGGCTTCCGAGGGTACCGGCGCCCGTCGGGCGATCAGGGCAGGAACACGGCCTCGATGCTCGACACGGTGGTGATGCCGCGGACGTTGCCCACCTCGATGCGGAACAGGAACGGCTGCATCGCCACCTCGGTCACGCTCGAGGGGATGGTGTCGGTGCTGCCGGCATCGTTCGCGAGGGTGTACACCTGCGCGTCGGGCACCACGGCGAGGCGTCGCACCCGCTGGTTCTGGTTGCGGATGTAGTAGTCGTTCTC
>JAGQSL010000390.1:10615-12051 GCA_020439525.1 Acidimicrobiales bacterium
GAGCTCGACCTCGTCCCAGATGATCACCTGGACGTCCTGGCCCTCGACCATCCCGTCCTCGAGCCCGGCCATGTACCCGTGGTGGGTGCCGTCGGGCAGGGTGTCGAGCTCGCTGGTCTCGGTGTCGCGGCCCTCGCTGGTGAGGGTGGTGGCGGTCTCGTCGCCCGTCGTGGTGGTGGCGTCGGCGGTGGTCGTTTTCACCTCGCCCGTGGTCGGCTCGGCGACCGTCGTGGTGGTGGCATCGCGGCTCGCGTCCGAGCCGCCATCGGAGCCGCAGGCCGCGAGCAGGGTGCCGGCGGCGAGGGCCAGGGCGGCCAGGGCGGTGCGAGTGGGGCGTGCGGGCACGGGAGCTCCGGGGGGGCGCGGGCGGCGCCGGGTGCGTCGCGACGCCGCACGGTACTGCGGACCCGGGGGTCCGGGGGGCACGTGGCGTAGGGTCTCCCCCTTGTGAGCCGCCCCACCGACCCGCCCACCTTCGACGTCCTCGGCATCGGCAACGCCCTCGTCGACGTGCTGAGCACCGAGGAGGAGGCGTTCGTCGAGCGGATGGCCCTCGTCAAGGGCTCGATGACGCTCATCGACACCGAGCGGGCCGAGGAGCTCTACGCAGCGATGGGCGACAAGACCGAGATGTCGGGCGGCTCGGCGGCCAACACCCTCTCGGGCGTCGCTTCCTTCGGCGGGCGGGCGGCCTACATCGGCCGGGTGAAGGACGACGGCCTCGGCAAGGCCTTCGGCCACGACCTCAACTCGCTGGGCGTGCACTTCTCGGCCGACCTCGCCACCGAGGGCGACCCCACCGGGCGCTGCATGATCGTGGTCACGCCCGACGGCGAGCGCACCATGAACACCTACCTCGGCGCGTCCGCCACGCTCTGCGCCGACCACCTCGACCAGGACCTCATCGGTTCGGCCAAGGTCACCTTCCTCGAGGGCTACCTGTTCGATCGCGACGACGCCAAGGAGGCGTTCCGCCTCGCCGCCCGCACGGCCCACGAGGCCGGCCGCAAGGTCGCGCTCACCCTGTCCGACTCGTTCTGCGTGGATCGCCACCGCGACGACTTCCTCGACCTGGTAGCCGGCGGGGTGGACATCCTCTTCGCCAACGAGGAGGAGATCACCAAGCTCTACGGCGTCGCCACCTTCGACGAGGGCGTCGATGCCGTGCGAGGCCACTGCGAGATCGCTGCGGTCACCCGCGGGTCGGCCGGGTCGGTGGTCGTCACCGACGGCGAGCGCATCGAGGTCGCCGCCCACCCGGTGCCCAAGCTCGTCGACACCACGGGCGCCGGCGACCTCTACGCCGCCGGGTTCCTGTTCGGCTGGAGCCAGGACCGGCCCCTCGCCGAGTGCGGTCGGCTCGGTTCCATCGCCGCCTCCGCGGTGATCGGCCACATCGGCCCGCGCCCCGGCATGTCGCTGGCCCAGACGGTCTC
>JAGQSL010000391.1:0-450 GCA_020439525.1 Acidimicrobiales bacterium
GGTCGACCGCGGCCACCCGCAGGTTCACGAGCAGTCGGTCGTCGGGCGTGCGCAGCAGCGACCCCGGGCCCTCGGCCGGGACGCCGGCCGTGCGGCTCTCCGCGGCGATCGAGCGGTCGGCGCTCGCCGACGCCGCCAGCGCCTGGAGCCGCGGCGACAGGGGCGTGCCGTACCGGCTGCCGTCCTGGGCGCCGCCGGCGCTCGTCCCGAGCGGCGAGACCGCCGCCACCGCCGCCACGGCGAGCGCCGCCGCGCCCCGCCGCACCATCCGCTTGCTGACCATCGACCGGCCCTCCGGAGAAGCCACCTCGCGCCAGGAGGTCCGGCGCCCGCAGCGTCGAAGCCTACGCCGGTCCGGCCCGCTCTGCGCCCGCGATCTCGGGCTCAGCCCTGGGCGAGGGTGGTGAGGAACCGCGCCGCGATCGGCGCCGCCACCCCGCCGCCCGAGCT
>JAGQSL010000391.1:512-9115 GCA_020439525.1 Acidimicrobiales bacterium
GCGGGTCCTCGTTGCCGTACTCGGCGGTGCCCGACTTGCCGTGCACCTCGCCGCCGGGCACGTCGGCCACCGCTCCTCCCGTGCCGTCGGTGACCACGGCCCGCATCAGGGCTTGGAGCTGGGCGATGGGCTCGGCGGGCAGCTCGGCGCCGAGGACCGGCTCGGGGGAGGCCGGGTCGATGATGAGCCGGGGCTCCACCGAGCGACCGGCGGCGACCGAGGCTGACATCAGGGCCACCACGAACGGGCTGGCCTCGACCTTCCCCTGGCCGATCATGTCCGACGCGTGCTCGGCGTCGCTGTCGGTGACCGGCACCGAGCCCTCGAACAGCGGCACCCCGAGGTCGATCGGCCGGTAGCCGAGGGCGGCGGCCGCATCGGTGAGGTCCTGGGAGCTGATCGTGCGGTACTGGCTGACGAAGGCCGTGTTGCACGACCGGGCGAAGTCGGTGCGGAACGGCACGTCGCCCAGCGCGAAGCCGCCTGCGTTCTTGAACTCCTTGCCGGCCACGGTGGTGGGCGGGCAGGCGATCACGGTGTCGGGGGTGACGCCGTGCTGGAGGAGGCCGAAGGTGGTGGCCACCTTGAACGTGGACCCGGGCGGGTAGCGCCCCACCGTGGCTCGGGCGAACCCGTCGGCGCCGGCGGGGCCGTTGGCGACGGCCAGCACGTCGCCGGTGCTCGGCCGGATCGCCACGAGGGCCGCCGGCCCCGGGGCAGAGCTCAGGGCGTCCTCGGCCGCGGTCTGCACCCGGGGGTCGAGGGTGATGGTGAGGTCGCTCCCCGCCACGGCGGGGAAGTCCTCGAGCACCGTGGCGGGCTGGTCGGCGGCGGCGCGGTCGAGGCGGACCGACAGGGCGGGCCGGCCGCCCAGCACCTCGTCTTGCGCGAGCTGCAGGCCGGAGAGGCCCGTGAGGTCGCCCACCTGCACCCGGCCCTGCGACGCGGCGGCGATCTCCTCGGTGGCCGGCCCGACCGAGCCGAGCAGGGCGCGCGCGAAGTCGCGGCTGGGAGCCAGGGGGATCTCGTCGGCGGTCAGCACCACGCCGGGCAGGCCGCGCAGCGAGCTGTCGTAGGCGCCGAAGGCCTCCTCGCGGAAGGTGATGACCGAGACGACCTGGTCGGGCGCGGCCGAGGTGACCCGAGACGCGAGGGCCTCCGGATCGACGCCGACGATGCCGGCGACCTGGCGGGCGGTGGCGGCGGGGTCGGCCGACCCGCTCGGCTGGATGCCGACGACCACCACGGGCCGCAGGCCGACGATGGCGTCGCCGTCGGCACCCAGCAGCTCGCCGCGCTCGGCGGCGGCGCGCACGATGGCGAGGCGCTCGCCCTCCTGGGCCACGCGGGGGTGGACCACGGCCGGCGTCCAATCAACGAGCCAGGTGGGGTCGCCGCCGTCGGCTGCCTCCTGCTCCACCAGCTCGACCCCGGACTCGTAGGTCCAGACCCGGTCGCCGTCGAGGGTCCACGTCACATCCAGGGCGGCGCGCACCCGGGCCGGATCGCCGTCCGCGCCCTCGGGCGGGGGGACCTCCTCCAGCGAGGTGACCTCGACCTCGGTCGGATCGGTGGCGCCGGCGGCCGCGAGGCCGGCCACGATGGCCCCGGTCCGGGCGGCCACGTCGCCGCTCGCCGAGGTGGCCGCCACCTTCCCGAGCGATCCGCCCTGCCACGCGGCGGCGAAGGCGTCGGCGGCGACGGCCGCGGGGTCGCCGTCTCGCATGCCGGGACGGCCGTCGTCGGCGTCATCGTTGCGGAACGGCCCGAACCACAGGGCCGCCCCCACGATGGCGATCACGAGCACCACCCCGCCGGCGATGGCTGCATTGCGCTTGCTCACCCGACCTCCGAATCCCGAGCGTCGAACCTATCCACGACGCTCCCCTCCGTGAAGGCGATCAGCGTTGCGAATCTCGCGCGATCCGATGACGAGCTCCGCCGTTCGGCGTACGTTGCGCGCATGCCCCGACTCGGCCAGGTAGCCCGCGGCGACGCTCCCGAGGGGATCGTCCCGATCATGTACGACTACATCTTCGGCGACCGCGACCCCGTCGCCGAGCCTGGGCTGCGGGCCGGGACGCCGGGCAACTGGTGGACCGTGGTGGCCCAGAGCCCCGAGCTGCTCTCGCACTGCGTGTCGGGCTTCGCGTTCTACCGCTCGGAGGAGCGGGAGGTGCCCGCCGACCTGCGCGAGCTCGCCCAGCTGCGCACCGGGTGGGCGCGCGGCAGCCGCTTCGTGTTCAGCCAGCACTGCAAGGCGGCGCGCGACAACGGGGTGGCCGAGGAGAAGATCGCGGCCATCGAATCGTGGTCGGTGAGCGACGCCTACACGCCCGCCGAGCGCGCCGTGCTGGCCTGGACCGATGCCCTCGTGCTCCAGGGCGGCCGAGCCGACGACGCCACCTTCGCCGCCCTGCGGGAGCACCTCTCCGAGCTGGCCATCCTCGAGCTGACCTACATCACGTGCTGGTACGACCTGCACGCGGTGATGAGCCGGGCGCTGCGCCTCGAGCTCGACGACGTGGACGACCCGATCACCGAGCTCACCGGCCCGGGCATCGCCCGCTCCCTCGAACCCGACGCGCCGCTCGAGGGCGAGTGATCGCCCGGCGCGTCGCCGCCCTCCTGGTCGGCGGGACCCTCGTGGCCGGTGCGCTGGCCGGCTGCGGCGACGACCCTGCCTGGTTCGAGATCGCCCACGTCGAGTCGTCGGAGCCGCAGGCCGAGCCGACCCCCGAGGCCACCGATGCCGGGGCCGCCGCCGTCCGGGCGCTCGCGACGCGCCACGACGGCTGGACCGCAGCCGGGGGCGCCGACGTGGTGTGGTCGCCGCTCGCCACCGCCCGGGCGCTCGCGATGGTGCGCGCCGGGGCGACCGGCGAGCTGGCCGGCGCCCTCGACGAGGTCCTGGGCGACGGTGGCGTCGACGCGGTCGGTGCGGTGGGCGAGGCGGTGCGGCGCGACGCCGGCACCACCAGCACGAGCGACGGGACCACCGCCGAGGTCGAGCTCGGCGATGCCACCGCGGTCTGGGGGCCATCGGGGCAGACCTGGGCGCCCGGCTACCTCGATGCCCTGGCCCGGTCGTTCGGTGCGTCGGCCTGGACGGTCGACGTGGCCCACGATCCGGCACGGGCGGCCACCGAGCTCGACGCGTGGGCCGCGGCGCGCGTGGGCGGCGAGCCGGGCGACCTCGTGTCGGCGAAGGCGCTCGCCGACGACGACCGGCTCCTGGTGACGAGCGCCCTCTCGCTCGCGGCACCGTGGGCCACCCCGGCATCGCTGGGCACGTTGCCGTTCACGTCGGGCGACGGGGCGACCGCCGACGTCGACGTCGTGGTGGCCGACGGGACCTTCGACGTGCGCCGAGGCGATGGGTGGCAGGCCGTGAGCCTGCCGCTGGCCGGCGGCCGCTTCGCGGTGACCGTCCTGCTCCCCGACGACGTCGCGGAGGGGTCGGGCCTGCAGGTGCAGCTCGACGAGCTGCTGGGCGCGCTCGCCGAGCCCGGCGAGCCCGAGCCGCTCGTCGTGGCCGTGCCCGCCGTCGACCGGCGGAGCCGCACCGACGCCGGACCCTTCGCCGAGCTGCTGGGACGACCGGGCGCCGACCTCGTGGCGATGACCGATGACCCCGCGACCGCGCCGCGCCAGGTGGACGGCTTCTTCGGCGAGGCGGTCCTCGCCCTCGGCCCGGCCGGCCTCAACGTCGACGGCGGCGCCAACCGCGGGGCGATCCTCGACGGCATCGACCTCGCGGTCGACCGGCCCTTCGCCCTGGTGGTGCACCACGTGGCCACCGGCACCCCGCTGCTGCAGGCGCTGGTGACCGACCTCACCAGCGGCTGAGTCGCCCGGTGGCCTTCGGGTCGTAGAGGCAGATGACGTCCGCGAAGTAGCGGAGGTCGAGCGCCGCCTGCAGCATCGCCGCCCCCGAGCCGGCCTCGGGGAGGTGCGAGGTGATCACCACGTAGGGCGCCGGGTCGGCGAGCGAGCGCAGGAGCGCGCCGTTCGCGATCGCCTTCTTCAGCGTGTCGGTGCGGATGAGCCCGGGACGGTTGCCCTGGATGCTGCCCTTGTACTCGAACCAGACCGTGGCGCCCATCGGGCTGACGGCCTCCTGGTCGATCTCGACGCCCACCTCGGCGAGGACCCGGCGCCCCCGCAGCTCGTAGCCGACGTGGGCCAGGAGCGTGTCGCACTGCTCGGCGAACTGCCGGCCCTGGATGCCGGCCGAGGCCTGGAAGCTGCGCGGCTTGGCCGCCGCCGGCTCGGCGATCTCCCCATCCGCCGGGACCTCGCCGGCGGTGGCGGTCGACGAGTCGTCGGGTTCGCCGCGCTCGTCGCCGGCGTCGAACATGGGCAGCTGGTCGGAGCCGGGCATCAGCTCGCGAGGCTAGGGCGCGAGGCCCGGCCGCTCAGCCGCCGACATCGCGTCGGGCGTCGACCGCGATCGCGACGACCACGAGCACTCCTGTTCCCACCACTCCTGCTCCAGCGACGGCCGGATACGAGCTCGCGCGAACGGCGAGGCCCTCGAGGTTGCCCGAGGCCAGGCCGAGGAGGTTGTCCGCCAACAGCAACGGGGACGTCGCCGGGAGTCGCTCCGCAAGGAGCGGGTCGCCGACGAGAAGCAGGGCAAGGAGGGCCGCCACCACCGACGTGGGGGATCGAACGAGGGTCCCGGCCGCGGCGCCGGCCGCCGCGCCCAGCGAAGCACCCGCGGCCGCCTGCACTCCAGCAGCCGCTGCGGGACGCAGCCAGGCGCCGGGACCATCGACGTGGCCATCGAGCAAGGCCACCGCCGTGAGCCCCAGCGCACTCGCGAACGAGACGACGAGGGCGACGATCGCGACCCACGCAGCCACCCCAGCGATGCGGCAGGCGGGCAGCCAGCAACGGCGACCGACCATCGAGCGGTCCGTGGCGTCCATGCCGGAGGCTCGAGCATCATGGACGACACCTGCACCGATCCCCACCGCGACCAGCACAGCCACGGTGGCTCCGATGGAGATCGTGTCGCCCACCTGCTGCGGCCGCTCGACTGCCACCTCAGCCGCACGCACGAACGCACAGGTGGTGGCGACCGCGACGACGCCCAGGAGTGGAGCACGACCCAGGACCGGGCGCATGCGGCAACGGTCGACCTCGGTGCGGAGCACCCGAGTGAGCGTGACCGGCGCGCTCACCCTGTCTCTCGAGCGTCGAGGAGTGCCTCAAGGGGACTCACCATGGGTTCGAGCGCCACCACGGCCACGCCCTCGGACGCGAGCACGAGGCTGAGTCGATCGAGCTGGGCGGCCGATGGCCGCAGCTGCACCTCCTCGTGGTGCAACGCGACCACCTCGACCCCGATCGAGGTGAGCACGCTGCTGGCCTTCCGAGCAGCTGGGCCCGAGGTGGTGCGCAGGCGCATGGGTGCGACGACGGATCGAGCAAGCGCCGCTGGCGACCCTCGGCGAACGACCCGCCCATCCTGCAGGACGACGACCTGGTCGGCGACCGCCTCGACCTCGCCGAGGAGGTGGGAGGCGAGCAGCACCACGCCGCCGCCGTCTGCATGGCCCCGGATGAGCTCACGCACCCAGGCGATGCCCCCGGGGTCGAGACCGTTCGTGGGCTCATCGAGCATGAGCAGGGGCGGCCCTCCGATCAACGCCGCGGCGATGCCCAGGCGTTGCCGCATGCCAAGCGAGCATGCCCGCAGCATGCGTCCCCGCGCTGCTCGATGAAGGCCACATCGCTCCAGGAGCTCGCTGGACGCCGCGCCGCTGAGTCCCCGCCGGCGCGCCACGAGCTCGAGGTTGGCCTGCACGCTCAGGCCACCGAGGAAGCCGGGGCGATCGACGAGCACGCCGGTGAGCGGCGCCACCAGGTGGGACTGCCGGTTGACATCCAACCCGAAGACGGTTGCCCGTCCAGCATCCGCGTGGTCACGTCCGCTCAGGATCCTCAAGAGGGAGGACTTCCCGGCGCCGTTCCGGCCAAGCAGAGCCACGACCTCGCCAGAGCGAGCCTCGAAGGAAGCACCGTCGAGCGCCACCACGCGGTGGGAGCCCTTGCCGTAGGCCTTGGTGATCGCCTCGGCCGCAACCGCGATCAGAGGTCGTTCCCTTCGCACACCGCAGCAGCTACGGGTGCCAGGCGCTCGACCGCGACCTTCACCCCGGGTGTGCGAATCGGAGCCGGGTCATCAGCGGCGACCGCGGCTCGTACCGCGGTGGCGATGGCGATGGCGTCCGCATCGGTCTTCGACGGACCACCCGACGCGACCGAATCGCTCCAGACGAGCCCCACGACCCCACGAAGATCATCGATCGATCCATCGCTGGGACGTCGCTCACCCGACAGGACCCGATCCACCTCGGCGAGGTCGCCAGCGATGTTCCGATAGGTGATGCAGAACGAGCCGGTCGGCTCGGATGACCGGCCGCTCGTCGTGAGGCGCCACACGATCCCGACGAGCACGAGGGCAACGATGCCCATCGCAACGCGTCTCGTGGGCCGATCGCTCACCGGTGTGCTCTTCCATCGCTGTCGGGCTGCTCGTCGACCGTCGCGATGGGGTGGGGCTCACATGAGCACGAGACGATTCGTCTCTACGATACGGGCGGCCCTCAGCCGCGTCAAGGGCCTCGGCGGGCGAGGACGTAGAGGCGCTCGGTGTCGACCTCGGCGCCGGCGAGGGGACCTCGGCGGTACCACTCGACGTCGGTGAGGCCGGCGGCCGCCACCGCGGCGAGCACCTGGGCCTGATCGTGCAGGACGAAGTCGACCTCGACCGCGACGCCGAACAGCTCGGTCACCCGCCGGACCTCGTCGCCGACGTGCACCGCCAGCGCCAGCCAGCCACCCGGGCGCAGGCGGGTGGCGAGCAGGTGGAGCGCCGGCGCCAGCTCCGAGCCGGCGAGGTGCACGAGCGAGTACCACGCCGCGATGGCGCCCCACAGCTCGGGTCCGTCGCCCGGCGCCGGGAGGTCGGTGAGGTCGGCCACCTCGAAGGGCAGCTCCGGGAACCGCCGCCGCGCCTCGGCCACCATCGCCGGCGACAGGTCGAACCCGGTCACCTCGGCGCCGGCCATGGCCAGGAAGGCCCCGACGTGGCCCGGGCCGCAGCCGGCGTCGGCCACCGGGGCACCGTCGGCGAGGGCCGCCACCCGTTCGAGCAGCCACCGGTCGAACGCCTTGGCGTCGAGCTCGCCGAGCAGCGCCTCGGCGTAGCCCCCCGCCGCCGCGTCGTAGGCGTCCACCACCCGCCGGTCGCGCGCCTGCGGGCCCTCGGCGAGCACCGCCTCCCGCGCCGCCTCGGCGGCCGCGGCCGCTCGGGCCCCGCCAGCAGCCCCACCGGACGGCGCGGCCTCGACGTCGACGGGCCCGAGCAGGTGGATCCAGCGGGCGTCTTGCTGGCCGGGGCGGCGCTCGAGCTCGCGCACCAGCGGCGCGTCGCGGTCGCGCAGGCGGCCCAGGCACGCCTCCACCTCGGCCCGGTCGCCGAAGCTGTGGAGCCGGTCGGTCCGGGCCTTGAGCTCGCCCGGTGCCTGGGGGCCGCGCAGCAGCAGCACGGTGAGCAGCGCCCGCTCGTCGGCCTCGAGGTCGAGCACCTCGTCGAGCACCTGGCGGTACTTCACGGCTCGGGCGCCGGTGCCCGCGTAGACGATGCGGGCGAGGCCCCGGGCCTTGAGCCGATCGATCGCCTGAACGATGGTGCCGTCGTCAAGGTCCAGCACCGGTTCGCGGCTCGAGCTCTGGTTGCAGGCGGTGCGCAGGGCGTTGAGCGTGAGGGGGTAGGTGGCCGGGACGGTGACCTCCTTCTCGAGCAGGCTGCCCACCACCCGCTGCTCGATGGCGTCGAGGTTCGGCAGGTCGTCGGTCACATCGCCGGGCACCCGGTGGATCGTACGGCGCGCGCAGGGGAGGATCGGAGGGACGAAGATCGGGGAACGGAGGAGACGCCCCCGACCCGGTCAGGAGCCGCACCCGGTGCCCCCACGCCACACCTTGCCGAAGAACCGACCCGCCCGCATCGTGGTGGCCCGACCCCTGCCCCACGTGCACGGCGGGGTGGGACGACCGAAGCGCACGGTGGGCGACACGGTGGCGGTGAGCGTCGACGTGCTGCGCGACGGCCACGAGGTGCTCGACGCCGAGATCCGGGTCCGCCCGCCCGGTGGGCGCTGGCGCACGCTGCCGCTCGTGCACCTCGATCCTGAGTCCCTCGGCGTGCGCTGGGGCGCCAGCTTCCCGGTCGACCGGCCCGGCCCCTGGACCTGGACGGCGTGCGCCTGGGTCGACCGCTACGCCTCGTGGCGCCACGAGCTGGCCCGCAAGGTCGACGGCGGCCAGGAGGACCTCGGCAGCGAGCTGGCCGAGGGCGCCCTGCTGCTGCGCGCTGCGGCCGAGCGGGCGGCCGGCGTCGACGTCGAGCCCCTCGCCGCCGGCGCCGAGCGCGTCGGCGACGCCTCGCTCCCCCAGGCCGAGCGCGTGGTCGCCGCCCTCGACGTCGACCTGGCCGCGGCGGCGTCGCGCCACCAGGACAAGGGCGACGGCGGCGAGCTCGAAGAGGTGCAGCGCGTCGACGTCGACGTCGCCCTCGCCCGCTTCGG
>JAGQSL010000391.1:9167-12439 GCA_020439525.1 Acidimicrobiales bacterium
CGCCTGCCCGCCCTCGCCGAGCTGGGCTTCGACGTGGTCTACCTCCCACCGATCAGCCCCATCGGGCGCACCAACCGCAAGGGCCGCAACAACGCGCTCGTCGCTGGCCCCGACGATCCGGGCAGCCCGTGGGCGATCGGCGACGAGACCGGCGGCCACGACGCCGTGCACCCCGAGCTCGGCTCCGTCGACGACGTGCGGGCGCTCACCGCCGACGCCCGGGCGCTCGGCATGGAGATCGCCCTCGACCTCGCCATCCAGTGCTCGGCCGACCACCCGTGGCTCACCGAGCACCCGGAGTGGTTCCACCACCGGCCCGACGGCACGCTCAAGTACGCCGAGAACCCGCCCAAGAAGTACCAGGACATCTACAACGTCGACTTCGACTGCGACGACTGGCGCAACCTGTGGCAGGCGCTGCTGTTCGTGGTGCTCGAGTGGGTCGACCGCGGCGTGCACGTGTTCCGGGTCGACAACCCCCACACCAAGCCGATCCCCTTCTGGACCTGGCTGATCGGCGAGGTCCGCAAGACCAACCCCGAGGTGGTGTTCCTGGCCGAGGCCTTCACCTACCGGGCGATGATGCAGGCGCTCGGGCGAGCCGGGTTCAGCCAGGGCTACACGTACTTCACCTGGAAGCAGACCGCCGCCGAGCTCGGCGAGTACGTGACCGAGCTGGCCGGGGAGGAGTCCGAGGTCTTCCGCCCGAACTTCTTCGTCAACACCCCCGACATCCTCACCGAGCAGCTCCAGCACGGCGGTCCCGAGACCTTCGTCAGCCGGTTGCTCCTCGCGGCCACGCTGTCGCCCAGCTACGGCGTGTACTCGGGGTTCGAGTCCTTCGAGCACGGGGCGGTGGCCCCCGGCTCCGAGGAGTACCTCGACAGCGAGAAGTACGAGGCCAAGGAGCGCACCCTCGACGGTCCGCTGCTCCCGCTCATCGCCCAGCTCAACGCCATCCGTCGGCGCCGGCCGGCGCTGCAGCACCTGGTCGGGACGCGCATCCTGGCCACCGAGAACGACCAGCTGCTCGCCCACGCCAAGCAGGCGCACGGCGACACGGTCCTCACGGTGGTGCTGCTCGACCCTGCGAACGCCCAGGAGGGCGTGTGCATCGTGCCGTGGGAGCTGGGCCTGCCGCCCTCGTTCGAGGTGGAGGACGAGCTCACCGGCGAGCGCTTCCGCTGGCAGGTGGGCCGCAACTACGTGCGGCTCGAACCGGTGGTGCGCCCGGCGCACATCCTCACGGTGGTGGGGCCGTGACCGCGGCGAGCGCGTCGACGCCCCGCCTGGAGCGCTGGCTCGCCGAGCAGCGCTGGTTCGCCCGCACCGACGGGGTCGAGCCCACGATCGCCGCGACCGTGCGCGCCCCGGTGAAGCGCGGCACCTCCGTCGTGGTCCTCACGGTGGGCGACCACCGCTACCAGCTGATCGAATCCGGCGGCGGGCCCGATGCGGCGAACGACCCGGCGGTGGGCGGCGCCCTCGCCCGGTTCGTCGCGGCCAGCGGTCGGGCCCTGGCCGACGACGGCTCCGAGCTGCGGGGCCGGTGGATCGGCGCCAAGGCGCCCGGTCGGGCGGCCGCCCGACCGCTCGGCGCCGAGCAGTCGAACACGTCGATCGCCGTCGGCGGCAGCCACGTGCTGAAGGTGCTGCGACGCGTGAGCACGGGGGTGCACCCCGAGCTCGAGGTCGGAGCCCACCTCGCGGGATCGCCCGACGCGCCCGTGGCCCAGCTCGCCGGCTGGTACGACCTCGTGGGCCGCGACGGCTCGGTGACCACCCTCGGGCTGGTGCACGAGCTGGTGCCCGGCGCCCTCGACGGGTGGGGCCTGGTGCTCTCCGCCCTCGCCGCCGATCCGGGCGGCGTGCTGGCCCGCCTCCGCGACCTCGGCGTCGCCGTGGCCCAACTCCACGGCGCGCTCGCCCTCCCCGGCGACGGCGGCACCTTCGGCGTCGAGCCCCTCGCCGGCACCGCGGTGTGGGCCCTGGCCGACCGCGTCCTCAGCGACCCGTCGACCCCACCTCGCGCCCACGGGGCGATCGCCCACGCCGTCGAGGGCCTCGGCGACGACGCCGGGGCCGCCATCCGCACCCACGGCGACCTCCACCTCGGCCAGACCGTCGTGGGCCCCGACGGCTGGGTGATCCTCGACTTCGAGGGCGAGCCCGCCCGGTCGCTCGACGAGCGGCGGGCGCGGACCTCGCCGCTGCGCGACGTGGCCGGGATGCTGCGCTCGTTCTCCTACGCCGCCGCCGCCCACGAGCGCGCCGGCGGCCGACCGCTCTCGGCGGGCTGGGAGGCCGGGGCGCGCGCCGCGTTCCTCGACGGCTACCTGGCGACCGTCGACCCCGGGCTGCTGCCGCGCTCGATGGCTGCCGCCCGCCACCTGCTCACCCTGCTCGAGCTGGAGAAGGTCGTCTACGAGCTCGCCTACGAGCGAGCCCACCGCCCCGACTGGGTGGCGATCCCGGCTCGCGGCCTCGACCAGCTCCTCGATCGGACGGTGCGATGACCCCCAAGGACGACGCCAAGCCCAAGGACCCCGCCAAGGCGAAGGCGAAGAAGCCCCAGGCCAAGAAGAAGGCGGCCGCCAAGGAGAAGGCGCCGGCCAAGGAGGGGACGACGAAGCGTCGACCGAGGGCCGCCACCCCGGCCGACGGTGCAGCGACGATCCCGCCGCTGGTGGGCGAGCTCGACCTCCACCTGATCGAGGAGGGCCGTCACCTCGACGTGCACCGGGTGCTCGGCGCCCACCCGCTCCCCGACGACGGCGGCGTGCGCTTCGCCGTGTGGGCGCCCGCCGCGCAGCGGGTGTCCGTGGTGGGCGACTGGAACTTCTGGGACGAGGCCACCACACCGATGGAGCGCGCCCTGGGCGGCAACGTCTGGGTGGCCACCAGCGCCGACGCCCGCCTCGGCCACCGCTACAAGTTCGCCATCACCGGGCCCGACGGCCGCACCGTGCAGCACGCCGATCCCCTGGCCCGGCGCAGCGAGCCGCCGCCCCAGACGGCCTCGATCGTGCACTCGTCGGCGCACCCGTGGGGCGACGGCGCCTGGCTCCGCGACCGCGAGGCCAGCGACCCGTGGAACGGCCCCGTGTCGATCTACGAGGTCCACCTCGGCTCGTGGCGGCGCGACCCGGCCGAGCCCCACCGCGAGCGCTCGTTCCGCGAGGCCGCCGCCGAGCTGGCCGCCTACGTGACCGACCTCGGGTTCACCCACGTCGAGCTGCTCCCGGTCATGGGCCACCCGTTCGCCGGCTCGT
>JAGQSL010000037.1 GCA_020439525.1 Acidimicrobiales bacterium
TCGAGTGCCTCGAGGGCTACCGCCGCCCCACCGAGGGCGAGGTCCGGGTGCTCGACCTCGACCCGATCGCCCAGCACGACCAGCTGGTGCCCCAGATCGGGGTGATGCTCCAGTCGGGCGGGGTGTACCCGGGCATCCGGCCGCTCGAGGCGCTCGAGCTGCACGCTGCGTTCTACGCCGATCCCGCCGATCCCGCCGAGCTGCTCGAGCGGGTGGGCCTGACGCACCGCCGCCGCGCCACCTGGCGCCAGCTGTCGGGTGGCGAGCAGCAGCGGCTGTCGCTGGCCCTCGCCCTGGTGGGTCGCCCCCGCGTCGCCTTCCTCGACGAGCCCACCGCCGGCGTCGACGTGCAGGGCCGCCAGCTCATCCGCTCCACCGTGCGCGAGCTCGCCCACGACGGGGTGTGCGTGGTGCTCACCACCCACGACCTCGACGAGGCCGAGAAGGTGTCGGACCGGGTCGTGATCATCGACCGCGGCCACCTGATCACGGTGGGCACCCCCGACGAGCTGATGGCGGCGGGCGGCAGCCGCGAGATCCGCTTCGGCGCGCCCCCCGGCATCGACGTCGCCGCCCTCGGCCGGGTGATGCTCGCCGCGGTCGCCGAGACGGCGCCGGGCGAGTACCTGGTGGAGACCGAGCCGTCGCCCGCCAACATCGCCACGCTCACCGGCTGGCTGGCGGAGAAGGACCTGCCGCTCGCCGACATCCGCGCCGGGCGACAGACGCTCGAGGACGTGTTCCTGCGCATGACCGCCATCACCGGCGAGGTGCCGGCGGTGCGCCTCGACCAGAAGCCGGCGCCCGAGCGGGCCCGTCCGAGCCGGAACCGCCGACGCCCGGGGGCGGCGTGACCGCCACCGCACCGGCCGCGGCGCCGGGCCGGCGGGCGCTGGAGGCCCAGACCCGCGTCGAGCTGCTGCTCACCCTGCGCCGGGGCGAGTCCGTGCTGCTCACCTTCCTGATCCCCGTGGTGCTGCTCGCCTTCTTCTCGAACGTCGACGTGCTCCCCACGGGCGACGGCGACCCGATCGACTTCCTCTTCCCCGGCGTGCTCGCCCTGGCGATCATGTCGACGTCGCTCGTGTCGGTCGCCATCGCCACCGGGTTCGAGCGTCAGATGGGCGTCCTCAAGCGCTTGGGCTCCACGCCCCTCACCCGCCGCCAGCTCCTCGGCGCCAAGACCGCGGCGGTGGTGGCCGTGCAGCTCCTCCAGATCGTGGTGCTGGTGGTCGAGGGGCTGATCCTCGGCTTCCGGTTCTCGGGCACCTCGCTCGGCCTGGCGGTGCTGGGCGCGGTGCTCGCCACCGTCGCCTTCGCCGGCCTCGGCCTGCTGATGGCGGGCACGCTCCCGGCGCTCACCACCCTGGCCGCCGCCAACGGCGTGTACCTGCTGCTCCTGCTGATCGGCGGCATGGTGATCCCCCTCGACGAGCTGCCCGGCCCGCTGCGCACGGTGTCGCAGCTGCTGCCGGCCGGCGCCCTCGCCGAGGTGTTCCACGGGGCGCTGGGCGGCGGCGACGTGCCCGGGCGGGCGCTCTTGGTCCTCGCGGCGTGGGCGGTGGTGGCGCCGCTGGCGGCCGCCCGCTGGTTCCGCTGGGAGTAGGGCCGGCTCAGCCCACGTAGGGCGGGTTCGAGCCGGTGAAGAACTCGAAGGTGGCCAGCGCCGCGCAGTAGACGGCGACGGCGAGGATCAGCCCGCCGTAGAAGAGCCAGCTCAGGATCTTCTTGTCGAAGCGCAGGTGCATGAAGATGCTGGCGACCACCACGAACTTGACGGCCATCATCGCCAGCAGGCCGCCGATCTCCGCGGCCTGGGCGGCGAAGCCCTCGCCCCACGGCAGGTAGCTCCAGGCCACCTCCACCGCGGTGATGACCGCGAGGGCCACCGCCGTCTTCACGAACATCTTGTCGGTGGGGTGGGCGTGGCCCTCGTCGTGGGTGGCGACGTCGGCGGTTGCGCTGGTCATGTCCGAGCTTCCCCTACTTGATCAGGTACACGACGGTGAAGATGAGGATCCACACCACGTCGACGAAGTGCCAGTACAGGCCCACGATCTCGACCGCTTCGGCGTTGTCGTGGGTGATGCGGCCCCGCAGCGAGAGCGCCAGCAGCGACAGCAGCATGATGATGCCGAGCGTGACGTGGACGCCGTGGAACCCGGTGAGCGTGTAGAAGGCCGACCAGGCCGGGCTGTGGGTGTAGCCGTAGCCCTCGTTGAGGAACTCGGTGAACTCGTACACCTGGCCCGAGATGAACACCGTGCCGAGCAGCGCCGTGGTGGCGAGCCAGGTGCGGGTGGCCCGGTTGTCGCCGCGGGCGATGGCCGAGACGGCGAGCACCATGGTGAGCGAGCTCATCAGCAGCACGAACGACGAGATCGACGTGAAGGCGATGTCGTAGAGCTCGTGGGGCGTCTCGCCGCCGGCGGCGCGGGTCTTGTAGAGCAGGAAGGTGGAGATGAGCCCGCCGAAGAGCAGGCACTCCGAGCCGAGGAAGCCCCACATGGCGAGCTTCTCGTTGGAGATGCCCGTCGCGGTGACGTGGCCGTGCATCGGGCCGGGCTCGACCTCGTGCACGTCGGTCGGGATCGCAGCGGTCTCAGTCAACGAGCGCAGCCTCCTCGGTCGGGGCGGCCTCGCCGCTCGCGTCGGTGGGAGCCTCGGCGGCGTCGCCGCTCGGGTCGGTGGGCTCCGGGTGGTCGTCGTGGTCGTGGCCGGCCGCCGGGTCGGTGGAGGGCTCCATGACCCAGCCGTAGAGGGCGGCGACCACGAGGATGCCGCCGACCACGCACAGCCAGAGGCTGTAGATCAGGCCCCAGCCGATGAACGGCAGGCCCGCCGAGAGCACGATGGGCCAGTACGACGGCGACGGCAGGTGGACGTCGGTGGCGTCGCCCTTCTGCACGACGTCCTCGGTGGCGGCCACCCGCACCAGGCGCCCGTCCTCGCCCTCGGCGTACTTGCGGTGCCAGAACTCGTCGAGCGAGTGGACGGTGGGGATGACGTCGAAGTTGTGGGCCGGGGTGGGGCTGGGGACCATCCACTCGAGGTCGCGGCCGTCCCACGGATCGGCTGGCGCGGTGAGCTTGCCGCCCTTGGCCTTTCGCTTGGCCACCCGGTAGCTGTGCACGATGTTCCAGGCGAACACGCAGAACGAGACGAAGATGACCAGCACGCCGACGGTGGCGACGGCGTTCCAGACGTTGAAGCCGTAGCCGTCGTTGTAGGAGTAGGTGCGCCGGGGCATGCCCTGGAGGCCGAGCACGTGCATCGGGCCGAAGGTCAGGTTGAACCCGACGAGCAGGATCCAGAAGTTGATCTTGCCGACCTTGTCGTTCAGGAAGTACCCGAACACCTTCGGCCACCAGAAGTACAGGCCGCCGATGAAGCCGAAGAGGGCGCCACCGAAGAGCACGTAGTGGAAGTGGGCGACGATGTAGTAGGTGTCGGTCTGCTGCGTGTCGGCGGGGGCGACGGAGTGCGACACGCCCGAGAGGCCGCCGATGGTGAACATCGTGACCAGGCCGATGGAGTACATCATCGGCGAGGTGAACTTGAGCTTGCCGCCCCACATGGTGGCCATCCAGTTCAGGATCTTCACGCCGGTGGGCACGGCGATGAACATGGTGGAGACCGAGAAGGCGGCCACCGACACCGGGCCGATGCCCGAGGCGAACATGTGGTGGGCCCACACGCCCCAGCCCATGAAGCCGATGGCGATGCCCGAGAACACCATGAACGGGTAGCCGAAGATCGGCTTGCGGGCGAACACCGGGATGATCT
>JAGQSL010000392.1 GCA_020439525.1 Acidimicrobiales bacterium
CCACAGCTGCAAGGCCTGGTACTGCAGAGGCGTGGGCTGGCAGGTGGCCACGGGGCGCAACGCCTTCGTGGGCTGCGAGGCCCAGGACACCGCCGGCCACGGCTGGTGGATCACCGGGGCCCGCAACACCTTGTCGAGCTGCGTGGCCGACACCGCGGCCATGGCCGACGTCGGCGGGCGACCGGGGGAGGCCGACGGCTTCTCCGTCGAGCCCGGCGAGGAGCTGGCCCTCGTGGGCTGCATGGCGTTCGACCGCACGCCCGGCGGTCGTGCCCCCCAGCAGCGCTACGGCTTCGACGTGCCGAGCTCGCTGGTCGAAGCCGGCCTCCTCGTGGCCCCGATCGGGTGGGGCAACACGGGCGGACTCATCAACGCCCGCTAGCAACCGATCTGACCAGGGCGACCAGTAGCGTTGGCTCGGCTCCGCACGTGCGCGTCCGGCCGGCCACCACCCCACCGAGAGGCAGCCGTGAGCAGCGATCCCGTCGAGTACGACCTGAGCGTCATCGTCTCGACCTACGCGCGGCCGGTGCAGGTGCGAGAGGCGATCGCCGCCATCCGCGCCCAGGACCACCCGGGGCCGATCGAGACGCTGGTGGTGTGGGACAAGAACGAGCCCGAGTGGGAGCTCGCCGACGACGACCCCCACCGGCCGGTGCGCATCTTGTCCAACGACCACGGCAACGGCCTGCCGGGCAGCCGCAACTGCGGCGCCGAGCACGCCAGCGCGCCGATCCTCGGGTTCTGCGACGACGACGACCTCTGGCTGCCGGCCAAGGCGCGCCGCCAGCTGACGCTCCTGAAGGAGTCGGGCGCCGCCTGCTCCACCACGGGCCTCGAGGTGCTCGTCGACGGCAACGTCATCCCCCGCCGGGGCACCGACGGCGTGCTGCGCTACGTCGACCTGCTGCGCTCGCGCCGGATGGAGGCGTACATGGGCACGGCCATCGTCCGCGCCGACGCCTTCTGGAACGACATCGGCCCGCTCGACGAGCACATCCCCGGTGGCTACGCCGAGGACTACGACTGGATGCTCCGCGCCGCCCGGCACGCCCCCATCGCCGTGGACCCCGAGCCGCTGCTGCGCATGCGGTGGATCGTCCAGAGCCACTTCCGCGACCAGTGGCCCGACTGGGAGGCGGCGCTCGGCCAGGTGCTCGAACGCAACCCGGAGTTCTCGAGCGAGCCCGCCGGCCGGGCACGCATCGAGGGCCAGATCGCGGTCGCGATCGCCGCCCAGGGACGTCGGCGCGACGCGCTCCAGCAGGTGCGCACGACGCTCGGGTGGTCGTGGCGCGAGCCCCGGGCCTACCTGGCCCTGCTGGTGGCGGCCGGGGTGCCGGCCGAGAAGCTGAGCGCGGCGCTCAACAAGCGCGGCCGAGGGCTGTGAGCGCAGCGCTCGGCCGGCCCGGCACCGCGCTCGAGGCCGTCACCGACCTGCTCGACCTTCGCCCCGGTGCCCCGCGCCCCGGCACCACCCGGCTCGGCGTGGTGGCCGGGCGCGGCGGCCCCCGGTTCCTCGTCCCCGTGTCGCACCCCGACGCCGCGCCGGAGGTCTGCCTCGCCTACCTCGGGCTCCGCGACGCCCGCACCCGCGTCCAGCGCGGCGCCGTGGGCTGGGCCCTGCGCGCCGGCGCCGAGCGCTTGGTGGTGCGCGACGAGCTCCTGGCCGACGCCGGCCCGGGCTCGCTGCTCCACCTGCTCGAGGAGCTGCTCCACGACGACGACCACGAGCCCGGCCTCGCCGTGGGCATCGGGCTCGGCCACCGCGACGAGGTGTGGAAGCCGACCCTCCAGCTGTTCCGGCCCGACGGCACCCCGGCGGCCTTCGTGAAGGTCGGGCTCGGGCCCGTGGCCGACCAGCTCGTGGCCACCGAGGCCGCCGCCCTCGCGGCCTGGGCCCGCCATCCCGACCCACGCCTCGTCGTACCCGACCTGCTCGCCGCCACCACGTGGAACGGGATCCGCATCGCCGTGGTGGCCCCGCTCCCCGAGGACGTCCGGCGCCTCCCCCCGGGCACCCCGTCGGCGTGGGCCGTGCGCGACCTCGACGGGCCACCCTCCTGCGCCGCCCTCGCCGACGCCCCCTGGTGGACGCGACGCACCGAGCGCGAGGGCGACGGGCCGGTGCGGACGCTCCTCGAGCAGATCGGCGACCGCCACGCCGACGCCACCGGGTCGTGGGCGCGATGGCACGGCGACTGGGTGCCGTGGAACCTCGCCCGCTGCCACCGCGGGCTGGTGGCGTGGGACTGGGAGTACTCCGAGCCCGACGCGCCCGTGGGCCTCGACGAGGTCCACGGCGCCTACCAGCAGGCCCGAATCGTCGAGCAGCAGCCGATCGCCGCCGCCCTGGAGGTCGCCCGGCTCGCCGCCGAGCGCCTCGTGGCCGCGGGGACCTCACCAGGCTCGCCCGCCGAGCTGCGCCGCCGCGCCGGCACCGACGAGGTCCCGTCGCCGTTCCCCTCGGCCCGCTGGCTCGCCGACCTGCACCTCGCCATGCTCCTGACCCGCAGCACCGAGCTCGAGCGCCTGGCCGGCACGCCGCCCCACGATCGCGCCGAGCTCCTCGCCGCCGCGGAGGCCGGCGGGCGCCGCCGATGACCCCCACCGCGGCGGCCCCGTCGCCGCCTGCCGAGCGGGCCGATGCCGGCGTGGCGTCGGTCGCGCGCGGGGGTGCCCTGAACCTGGTCGGCTCCGTCGTCTACGGCGCCGCCAACTTCGTGCTGCTGGTGGTGCTCAACCGGGTGCTCGGCACCGAGGCGGCCGGCATCGTGCTCGTCGCCATCGCCATCTTCAACATCAGCGAGACCGTCGCCGAGCTCGGCTGCGGCACCGGGCTGGTGCGGATGCTGAGCCGCCACCGCGCCGTCGACGAGGTCGAGCGCCTGCGGGCCACCGTCTGGGTCGGCGTGGCGCCCGTCGCCCTCGCCGGCACGGCCGCCGCAGTGGCGCTGTTCCTGCTCGCCGAACCCCTCGCCCGCCTCCTCGCCGACGACGGCCAGGTCGACGTGGTGGCCGACGTGCTGCGGGCCATGGCACCGTTCCTGCCGTTCGCCTCGCTCCACTACGTCGTCGTGGGCGGCACCCGCGGCTTCGACACCATGGTCCCCCAGACGGCGATCGAGCGCATCGGACGGGCGCTCGTGCTCCCGCTCGTGGTGGCCGTGGCCGTCGCGCTCGGGATGGGGCCGGTCGGCGTGGGGGCGATGTGGGCGGCCACGACCATCGGGGGCCTGGCCCTATCGGCCCGGGCGATGTGGGTGCGGGTCCGCCGCGCCGAGCGGAGCGCCGGGGTCGAGCCGATCCCGGCCGACCGCGCCATCGCCCGGGAGTTCTGGGCCTTCACCGCGCCCCGGGCCGTCGGCCAGTCCGCCGAGGTGGCGGTGAGCTGGATCGACACCGTGCTGGTCGGCATCCTCGTCTCGACGACCGCGGCGGGCATCTACGCATCGGGCACCCGCTACATCCTGCCGGGCACCTACGCCGCCCAGGCCCTGATGCAGGTCACCGGGCCGCGCATCAGCGGGCTGCTGGCCCGCGACGAGCGGACCGAGGCATCCGCGCTGCTCAAGGTGGTGTCGGGGTGGCAGGTGGCGGTGATGTGGCCCATGTACGTCGTGATCGCCCTGTTCCCGTCGCCGCTGCTCCGGGTGTTCGGCGAGGACGTGGTGGCCGCCCGCGGCGCCTTGGTGGCCATCGCCGTCGCCATGCTCGTCACGGCACCGGCGGGCCCGGTGGCCTCGGTGATCCTGATGGCCGGCCGCAGCCGTCAGGCCATGTTCAACACCCTGGTGCTGGTGGGGATCAACGTGGGTGGCAACCTGCTGCTCGTCCCCCGCCACGGCATCACCGCGGCCGGCGTGACCTGGGGCGCGACCATCGTCGTGGCCGCGCTCCTCCCCGGGTGGCAGGCCCACCGCTCGCTCGGCGTGTCCACGCTGGGACGCCCGGCCTTCCTCGCCGCCGCCCTCGCCGCGGGCACCGTAGGCGCCGTGGGCGTCGCCGCCCGCCTCTGGTGGGGCGACGCGGCGTCCGGATTGCTGGTCACCAGTAGTCTCGGGGTGCTCGCCTACGTGGGCGCCCTCGCGTGGGCGCGCTCGCACCTCCACCTGGATGCCTTGTGGAACGGCATCCGGCGCCGATCGTGAACCACCCCCCGACCACCGAGGACGAATGAGCGAACTGGAGACCGGATTCCGGATCGGCGACGCGATCGCCATGGTCCGTCGGCGCTTGCCGATCGTCCTCGCCGCGTCCGTGGTGGGGCTGGTGGCGGGCTACCTCGTGTTCGCGTCGGCGCCCACCAGCTACGAGGCCACCAGCCAGGTGGTGGTCAAGCAGGTGGCCGACCCCCAGAGCCCGGGCCAGCGCAACGACGTCTCGATGGAGACGGAGAAGGGCCTGGTGAAGACCGATCCGGTGGCCGAGCACATCCGCGAGGAGCTGAGCCTGAAGGGCGACAACCGGGCGATCCTGGCCCGCATCACCGTCGCCAACGAGCCCGACTCGCTGATCCTGCGCATCACCTTCGGCGGCGACACCGCGAAGATGGCCCAGCGGGGCGCCGACGCCGCCGCCGAGGGCTACCTGATGCAGCGCGCCGAGCGGGCCACCAGCGCCCGCGACCGAGCCCTCGCCGAGGTGCAGGAATCGATCGCCACCAAGAAGGCCGAGCAGGCCGACCTGCAGGCGCAGTTCGACGCGGCGCGCGACGGCTCGGCCGAGCAGTCCACGCTGCGGGGCCAGCTCGTCGACGCCCAGACCGAGGTCGACGCCCTCGAGGCCCAGGCCACCGAGCTCAACCGCTTCGACCCGGCCTCGGTCGGCGAGCTCACCCGCAAGGCCAGCTTGCCCAGCGCGACCACCTCGAAGATGGCCCTCGGCAAGGGGGTCGGGGTGTTCGGGCTGTTCGTGCTCGGCGGCCTCGCCGTGGCGTGGCTGCTCGACCGCCGCGACGGCCTCGGCGGGGGACGCCGACGGATCGAGCAGCTGCTGCCGACGGCCAACCACCGCGTCCTCCCCGGCGCCGAGGGCACGAGCGCCTCCCCCGCCGAGATCGACACCGCCATCGACCGCCTCGCCGTCGACCTCGTGGCCGGTGGGACCGCCGGCGCGCCGGCCTCGGCCCTGGTCATCGGCACCGGCCGCGAACCGCCCCTGGCCCTCGCCGAGGAGCTGGCGTCGAGCCTCGCCTACGCCGGCATCCCCGCCATCTTCGTGCTGGCCGGCACCTCCGACCGCGAGCTGCGCCACGCCCGCACCGTGCCCTCGTTCGCCGACCTCGTCACGGCCGGAGGCAGCCTGGCGGCCCCCGCCGGGCTGCCGGCCCGCGCCGGCGAGGGCGGCGCGCCCAGCGCTCCCACCGCGCTCGCCGGGCCCATGGTGAGCTGGCTGCGCCCGAAGGGGTCCGCCGAGGCAGCCGGCCTGCTGCGCCGCGCCGTCGTCGAGTCCCTGGTGGTCCGAGCCGGCCGCGAGAAGTACGAGGCGGTGGTGTTCGTCGCCGCCTCGCCCGTGCGCACCGCGGCGGGCGCCGCGCTCGGCCAGTGGGTGCACCGCACGGCGGTCATCGTGGAGCCCGACGAGCGCTCGCAGGCCGAGCCGGTCGCCGGCGCCCTCGCCGACGCCGGGGTGAAGGTCACCGAGGTCGTCTGGACGTGACCGTCACCGGGGAGCCCGTCGCCGCCTCGGGGGCGACCGGCGAGGGCGCGGCCCCGAGCGCCGACGCCCAGCCCCGGCGCCGCACGCTGCGCCCGTCGCGCGCCACCTGGCCGCTGTGGTCGATCACGGCGGGCATGCCGATCATGTTCCTGCTCGGCGTCCACGGGTTCGTGTGGGCCCTCCCCGGCCTGGTGCTCGGCGCGCGCATCCTGGCCGACCGCGAGGTCCGCTTCCCCCGGTCGTCGCTGCCGATGCTCGCCTTCCTGGCGTGGGCCTTCCTGTCGGCGCTGATGATCGACACCGGGAGCGGCTACGCCCTCTTCGCCTTCCGCTGGCTGCTCTTCGCCGGCGCGCTGACCTCGATGGTGTGGCTGGTGAACGTGCCGCGCTCGAGCGTCCCGTCGGAGCTGGTGGTCGATTGGCTCGCCTCGCTGTTCATCGTGCTCGTGGTGTGCGGCTACCTCGGGGTGCTGCTGCCGACGTTCGTCCAGAAGTCGCCCTTCCAGCTGGCGCTCGGGCCGGCCGGCAACGTGGGCTTCATCGACGAGCTGTCGCGCTGGCGCTTCGCCGAGACGCAGGGGTTCCTCGGCTACCAGCTGGCCCGCCCGTCGGCGCCGTTCAACGCCACCAACGGGTGGGGCGCCGCCATCGGCATCCTCACCCCGTTCTTCCTGCGGTCGTGGATCCTCCAGCCCGACCGGCGACGGCGGCGTCGGGGCATCGCCATCGGGCTCGCCGCCGTCTACCCGATGGTCATGTCGGTGAACCGGGGCCTCTGGATCAGCCTCGGCGTGGCGCTCGTGTACTACGCCGCCCGCAAGGCCCTGCGCGGCCGGATCGGGCCGGTGCTCGTCCTCGTCGGCACCGTGCTGGCGGTGGCCGCCATGCTGGTCGCCACGCCCGCCGGGAAGCTGGTGGGCGACAAGCTCGACAAGTCCGGCAAGTCGAACGATTCGCGCTCCACGCTCTACGAGGAGGCGTTCGCCGGGGCCAGGGACTCGCCGCTGATCGGCAACGGCGCACCGAAGCGGCTCCCCGACGCCCCGCCGGGGATGCCACCGGTCGGCACCCACGGGCTCATCTGGTACCTGATGTTCGTCCACGGGTTCGTGGGCATGGCCCTGTTCCTCTCGTGGCTCGGGATCGAGGTGCTCCGTTCAGGACGGGTGCGAACGGCCGATGGGTGGTGGTCGCACCTGGCGCTGGTCATCGGGCTAGTCCAGGTGCCGTTCTACGGCCTGCTCCCCCAGGTGGTGCTGCTCGGCATCGCCGCGGGCCTGTCGCACCGCGAGGATCCCTCATGACCACCACGTCCCCGTCCGCCGACCACCGCGACCTCGACGCCGTGCCCGCCTCGGGCGGGCGCGCCGGCGGCGGCCGCCGCATCGACCTCGACGACGCCTCGCTCGCCACCCGCCTCCGCCGGGGTCGGGCCGGCACCGCGGTCACCGACGCCGCCAAGGCCGCGCTGCGCGCCTACGGCGTGGCCACCGCCAGCTCGCGGCGGGGCCCCGAGCTGCTCGTGGTGGGCGCCAAGCGGGGCGGGACCACCAGCCTGTGGCGCTACCTCGCGGACCACCCCGGCGTGCTCCCCACGTTCCCGCGCGCCGAGCAGATCAAGGGCACCTACTTCTTCGACGAGGAGTGGCACCGAGGCGAGCGGTGGTACCGCTCGCACTTCCCCACCG
>JAGQSL010000005.1:0-625 GCA_020439525.1 Acidimicrobiales bacterium
CGCGAAGGCCAAGGCGCTGAAGGCCGCGGGCGAACCGGTCATCGGCTTCGGCGCCGGCGAGCCCGACTTCCCGACGCCCGATCACATCGTCGAGGCGGCGGTCGCCGCCTGCCGCGACCCCAAGAACCACCGCTACACCCCCGCCGGCGGCCTCCCGGAGCTGAAGGAGGCCATCGCCACCAAGACGGCGCGCGACAGCGGCTACGCCATCGAGCCCGCCCAGGTGCTGGTCACCAACGGCGGCAAGCACGCCGTCGCCAACGCCTTCGCCACCCTCATCGATCCCGGCGACGAGGTGCTCCTCCCGGCTCCGTACTGGACCACCTACCCCGAGCCCATCCGCCGGGCCGGTGGCGTGGTGGTCGAGCTCCCCACCGACGAGGGCACGGGCTTCCGCGTCACCGTCGAGCAGCTCGAGGCGGCCCGCACCCCGAAGACCAAGGCGCTGGTGTTCGTGAGCCCCAGCAACCCGACGGGCGCGGTGTACCCGCGCGACGCGATCGAGGAGATCGGCCGCTGGGCCGTCGAGCACGGCATCTGGGTCATCACCGACGAGATCTACGAGCACCTCACCTACGGCGATGCCGAGCACCACTCGATGCCGGTCCTCGTGCCCGAGCTGGCC
>JAGQSL010000005.1:680-5782 GCA_020439525.1 Acidimicrobiales bacterium
GTGGGGTGGATGATCGGCCCCACCGACATCGTCAAGGCGGCCACCAACCTGCAGAGCCACGAGACGTCGAACGTGGCCAACGTGAGCCAGCGGGCCGCCATCGCCGCGCTCGAGGGCGGGCTCGACGACGTCGCCCGCTTCCGCGAGTCGTTCGATCGGCGCCGGATGTCGATGTACCGGGCGCTGGGGGCGATCCCCGGCGTGACCGTCCTCGAGCCCGAGGGCGCCTTCTACGCGTTCCCGAGCTTCAAGGCCATCCTCCAGCGGCCGGTGAAGGGCCACGAGGTGCGCACCACGCTCGAGCTCGCCGACCTCATCCTCGAGGAGGCCAAGGTCGCCATCGTCCCGGGCGAGGCCTTCAGCGCCCCGGGCTACGCCCGGCTCAGCTTCGCCCTCGGCGATGACGACCTGGGCGAGGGCATCCAGCGGATCGCCGACCTGCTCGCCGAGTGAGCGAGCTGGTCCTCCGCGCCGAGTCGGCCGCCGACCGGGAGGCGGTCCGGGCGGTGGTCGCCGCATCGTTCGGCGCTGACGAGGTGCCGGCCCTCCTCGACGACCTCCGCACCTCGTCGGTCTGGCTCGACCTGTCGTTCGTCGCCGAGCTCGAGGGCGAGGTGGTCGCGCACGTCGCCCTCACCCGGGCCTGGGTCGACGCACCCGCCGGTGCGGCGGAGGTCCTGTTCCTCGGCCCGCTCTCCGTGCGGCCCGACCGAGCCCACGCCGGCATCGGCACCGCGCTGGTGTCGCAGGCCATCGAGGCGCTCGCCGGCCGTGACGAGCCGCTGGTGTTCGTCGTCGGCGACCCCGGCTACTACTCGCGGTTCGGTTTCGTGCAGGGCGACCTGCTCGGCTTCCGGCCGCCGTCGGCCCGGGTGCCGGCCCCCACGTTCCAGGCCCGGCCCCTCCCTGGTCGTCCCGGCTTCGTGACCGGTGCGCTCGTGCTGCCCGACGTGTGGTGGCGCCACGACCTCGTCGCCGGCCCCGCCGACGCCTGAGCCCGAGGCCGGCGGATCGAGCCGGCCTGGCACGATGGCCCGATGACCGATGTGCCCCGCGTCCTGCCCTACGGCTCCTGGCCGTCGCCGATCACCGCCGCGTCGCTGGTGGCGGGGGCGGCCGCGGTGGGGGAGGTGCGGGCCGATGGCGAGGACGTGTGGTGGAGCGAGCTGCGCCCGGCGGAAGGCGGTCGGACCCAGCTGGTGCGCCGTTCGGTGGGCGGCGGGCGCCACGACCTGTTCCCGGCCGTCGACCCCGCGGGGGAGGTGCGCGCGTGGAACGCGCGCACCGCCGTCCTCGAGTACGGCGGCGGGGCCTGGGCGGTGCGCGACGGCACGGTCGTGTTCGCCGACTGGGCCGACCAGCGCCTGTACCGCGTCGATCCGACCGACGGCACGGGGGTCGAGCCGGTCGCCATCACCCCCGAGCCGAGCGTGCCCCGGGGGCTGCGCTACAGCGAGCCCACCTGGCTCGACCCGGAGCGCTTCCCGGGTTGGATCGTCTGCGTGCGCGAGTCGCACGAGCCCGGTGCCGTCGCCGGGACCGGCGAGGCGGTCGACGAGCTGGTGGCGCTGCCGATCGACGGCTCTGCCGTGGACGACCCGAGCCGGGTGCGGGTGCTGCACACCGGGCCGGACTTCGTGCACTCGCCCGCGACCCGGGGCGACCAGCTGGCCTGGATCGAGTGGGACCACCCCCGGATGCCGTGGGACGGGACGCAGCTGCGCCTCGCCGGGATGGTGGCCGACGAGGCCGGCGGGCCCTGCCAGCTCCTCGACGTCCGGACCGTGGCGGGTGGGGTCGACGAGTCGATCGTCCAGCCCGGGTTCCTCGCCGACGGCACCCTGGCGTTCTGCACCGATCGGACCGGGTGGTGGAACCCGTGGCGCGAGGTCGAGCCGGGTCGGGTCGAGCCGATGATCGCCGGTGGCGGCGCCGAGGTGGAGGTGGGCGGCCCGCTGTGGGTCGGCGGTCTGCGCTGGTGGGCCGAGCTCGCCCCCGGGCGCCTGCTCGTGAGCGCCCGGAGCGAGGGCGCCGACGCCCTCGCCATCGTCGAGCCCGACGGTGAGCTGCGGGTGCTCGACGCCCCGTTCACCGACATCGGCCAGGTGGTCGCAGCGGGCGATGGCCACGATGCGCTGGTGGTCGCCGGTTCACCGACCTCCGAGCCGACGCCGCACCTCGTCGATGTCCTCGATGATGGTGGGTGGCCCCTCGCCGGGCTCGAGCGGCTCCGCCCCGCGGCGGCCGAGGGCCCGGATCCGGCCTGGATCTCCGCCCCCACCCCCATCGCCTTCGAGTCGGTCGACGGGCGGATCGCCCACGGGCTCCACTACGCGCCCCGCAACCCCGACGCGACGGGGCCCGCCGGCGAGCGCCCGCCGCTGATCGTGATGATCCACGGTGGGCCCACCTCCCACGCCCGCCAGGTCCTGGCGCTGGCCAAGCAGTTCTGGACGAGCCGGGGCTTCGCCGTGGTCGACGTCGACCACGGCGGCTCCACGGGCTACGGCCGGCCGTTCCGCCAGCTGCTCGCCGGCCGGTGGGGGATCGTCGACGTCGAGGATGCGGCCGCCGCGGCCCGCCACCTCGCCGAGGAGGGCCTCGCCGATGGCGACCACCTGGCCATCCGCGGCGGATCGGCCGGTGGGTTCACGACCCTCGCGGCGCTGTGCTTCGGCGACACCTTCGCCGCCGGTGCCAGCCACTACGGCGTCGCCGACCTGAGCGCCCTCGCCGCCGACACCCACAAGTTCGAGAGCCGCTACCTCGACGGCCTCGTCGGTCGGTGGCCGGAGGACCGGGCCACCTACGAGGCCCGCTCGCCGATCCACCACACCGACGGGTTCGCGGCGCCGCTCATCGTGCTCCAGGGGAGCGAGGACGAGGTGGTACCGCCGAACCAGGCCGAGATGATCGTCGCCGCGCTCGCCGCCAAGGGCATCCCCCACGCCTACGTCCTCTTCGAGGGCGAGCAGCACGGGTTCCGCCGGGCCGAGAGCATCGTGCGAGCGCTCGAGGCCGAGCTGTGGTTCTACGGACGCGTCTTCGGCTTCGAGCCCGCCGACCCGATCGAGCCGGTGGCGGGCGCGGTCGGGCTCTGACGCCCGCCTGACCTGGCATCGGGAGGGCATTGGCCGATCGGCGTGGCGACCCGGCAGACTCGGATCCCTATGGCTCGTGTCCTGGTTCCCGAGAAGATCGCCGATGCCGGCCTCGACGCCCTGCGCGCCGCCGGCCACGAGGTGGACGTCCAGCTGGGCCTCTCGCCCGAGGAGCTGCTCGAGGCGGTGAAGGGGGCCCACGCCCTGATCATCCGCTCGGCCACCACGGTCACCGCCGAGGTGCTCGACGCCGGGACCGACCTGGTCGTCGTCGGCCGGGCGGGCATCGGTCTCGACAACGTCGACGTCGCCCACGCCACCGCGCGCGGTGTCATGGTCGTGAACGCTCCGCAGAGCAACATCCTCTCCGCGGCCGAGCAGACCATGGCCCTGCTGCTGGCCCAGGCCCGCAACATCCCCCAGGCCCACGCCGCGCTGGTGCAGGGGCGCTGGGAGCGCTCCAAGTGGGAGGGCGTGGAGCTCGCCGACAAGACCCTCGCCGTCATCGGCCTGGGCCGCATCGGCAAGCTCGTGGCCCAGCGCGCCATGGCGTTCGGCATGCGGATCATCGCCCACGACCCCTTCATCGCCCCGGAGCGGGCCCGGGCCATGAACATCGAGCTGGTCAGCCTCGACGAGGTGGCGGCCCAGGCCGACTTCCTCACCCTGCACGTGGCCAAGACCCCCGAGACGATCGGGCTCATCGGTCCCGAGTTCCTCGCCAAGGCCAAGCCGAGCCTGCGGGTGATCAACGTGTCGCGCGGCGGCATCGTCGACGAGGCGGCGCTCGCCGAGGCCATCGCGGCGGGCCGGATCGCCGGCGCCGCGCTCGACGTGTTCGAGAAGGAGCCCACCACCGAGTCGCCGCTGTTCGAGCTGCCCTCGGTCGTGGTGGCCCCGCACCTGGGCGCCAGCACCCGCGAGGCGCAGGACAAGGCGGGCGACACGATCGCCGAGCAGGTGCTGCTCGCCCTCGCCGGCGAGTTCGTGCCCTTCGCCGTGAACGTGGCCGCCGCCGAGGCGAGCGAGACGGTGCGGCCGTTCCTCGGCGTGGCCGAGCAGCTCGGCCGCCTGTTCGGCGGGCTGGGCGAGGCCCTGCCCGATCAGGTCGAGGTCGAGTACTGCGGTGAGCTCGCCGGCTACGACACCCGCATCCTCACCCTGTCGGTGCTCAAGGGCCTCTTCGGCACGGTGACCGACGAGCCGGTGTCGTACGTGAACGCCCCGACCCTCGCCGAGGAGCGTGGGGTCGAGGTGAAGGAGACCACCACGTCGAGCACGGTCGACTGGATCAACCTCATCTCCATCACGGGTGGCGGGCGCCAGATCGCCGGCACGCTCGTCGGGCTGAAGGCCGAGCCGCGGATCGTGCAGATCGAGCGCCACACGCTCGACATGCCGCCCGCCGACGACCTGCTCGTCGTCCGCAACGACGACCGCCCCGGGGTGATCGGCCGGGTGGGCACCATCCTGGGCGACGCCGGCGTGAACATCGCCGACATGGAGGTCGGGCGCTCGCCCGAGCCCGACAGCGCGCTCATGGTGATCGCCACCACCGCGCCGGTGCCGGCCCCGGTGGTCGACGCCCTGCGCGCCGCCGACGGGGTCACCAGCGTGGCCGTCGCCGGCTCCTCGGCGGCGGGCTGAGGCTCAGCGGCCCTCGAGGGCCTCAAGCGCCTTCGCCACCCGGCGCTGGCGCGTCTCGGGCTTCTTCGCGGCCAGGATCGGGTCCACGTGGGCCCGCTGGTGGCTGGGGCTGAGGCGGTCCCATGCCGCTCGGGCGCCCGGCGCGGCGTCGAGCGCGGCGGCGAGGTCGTCGGGCACGTCCACGGTGCGCGGCGCCGTGTCGAGCTCGACGTGCACCTCGAGCTGGTCGCCCGCGGCGATGCCGGCGCCGGCGCGCCGCTCGGCGCTGACCGGGATCCACCACGACCCGGCCATCGGGGCGATCGTGGTGCGGAACTCGAAGCCGCCGATGGTGACGGTGACGGGCGGGCGCTT
>JAGQSL010000393.1:0-1266 GCA_020439525.1 Acidimicrobiales bacterium
GCGTGGCCGCGGGCCTCGGCGTCGCGCACGATGTGGCCGCTGCCGCCCACGTGGTCGACGTGGCCGTGGGTGTACACGAGCGTGTGCACGGGCTCGTCGGTCCAGCCCCGCAGCGAGTCGACGCAGCCTCGGCCGGTGAACACGCTCGAGGCGTCGAACAGCACCAGGCCGTCATCGGTGCGGAGGGCGACGATGTTGGAGAACGACTCGACGATCGCCAGCCCGTCGTCGAGCTCGGTCAGCTGGTTGGTGACCCGGTTGGTCGGCCCCTCGGGCGCACCGGGCGGCGGACCGCCGGGCGTCGACCACGCGTCGACGATCGCGGAGGACAGGTCCAGCAGCTCGTTGCTCCCCATGGCCGCACCCTGCCACATCGCAGCGCCGGACACCCCGACGGGGGGAGGTGGTCAGCCGGAGTAGCAGCCGATGCCGTCGTCGGCGTAGGCGAAGGGGGCGAAGCGCTCGTCGTCGGGGCCGCGCAGCTCGTCGATCCGGAGCTCGCCCTCCACGCCGCAACCCTCCGTTGGACCGGGTGGATCCATGCGGATCGCGCCCCGCACCGAGACCGGGGCGAGCGTCGAGGTCGGCTGGGCCGCGGTGTCGATCAGGTCGGTGCAGAAGTTGCGGGGCACGTCGTCGCCACGCAGGAGCTCGACGGTGACCTCGCCGTCAGGCTCGTCGAACGACCAGGTGGTCGGCTCGTCCGTCGCCCGGTCGCGGCCATCGACCCGCGCCGTCACCGCGATCGAGCCCCCGGCGTTCGCCGCCCAGAACCACCCCTCGCCGCAGTTGCCGTGCCGGGTGAGCGCGATCGGCTCGGCGAGCTCGCCGGTGGTCGGCGTCGGGTCCGAACCGGCGCTGCCGCATGCCGCGGCGCCGATCGAGAGGGCGAGGGCGCAGAGCACGAGGAGGGGCCGAGGAGGTCGCACCCCGCTTCGACGCCGCCGCAGCGGCCACGGTTCCCGACCCGTTCTGCGGTGCCCAGCGGTCAGCAACGACCACCCAGCGCGGCAGAACCGAGCGCCCCCACCGTCCCGACCCGTTCTGCCGCGCCCAGGGGTCGCCCACGACCACCTCCCGCTGCAGAACCGGGAGTCCCCGCCCGCTCGCTCGGTGGACCGAACGGGCGCGCGGCTACGAGGTGGGGGTGGCGGCGCTGGCGTCGTGCTGGTCGATGCGATCGGCGGGGGCCTCGCCGGAGTCCACGCCGTAGCCCCAGTCGGGCTGCTTGTCGCGCTGGCGCTCGTCCCAGTGCGCCTCGGGCCC
>JAGQSL010000393.1:1331-6914 GCA_020439525.1 Acidimicrobiales bacterium
GCTCCTGGGCGGCGACCTCCTCGGGGAACGCCTCGAGCAGGCCGCTGACCACCTGGAGGTGCTGGGTGGCGAGGTAGCACCGGGCGCCGCGGTCGATGGTGCGCAGCCGATCCTCCACGTCGCGCCGCTCCTTCGGCCCGGCCTCGCCGCGGCACAGCCGCTCGAGCGAGGACGCGATCGATAGCCCGTCCTGCTTGCACGGTGTGCACTGCCCGCACGACTCGACGGCGAGGAACCGCGACGCGCCGGCAGCCACGGCGAGGGGCGACGTCTGCGCCCCGACCACGATGAACCCGGCCGAGCCCAGGCCGCTGCCGAGCGACGTCATGTCCTCGTAGGTCAGCGGCGTGTCGAGACCGTCGGGCCCCACCATCGGCGCCGACACCCCGGGGAGCACGGCCCGCACCTCGTCGATCCGCCGCACCCCGCCGACCTGCTCGAGCACCTCGCGCAGCGGGGTGCCCATCGCCACCTCGGCCACGCCCGGCCGGGGCACGTCGCCCACCACGGTGCACACGATGGTGCCGGGCGAGTCCGCGGTGCCGACCGAGCGGAACCACTCCGGCCCGTTGGCCACGATCTGGGCGACGTGGGCGAACGTCTCGACGTTGTTCACGAGCGTCGGCTCCGACAGCACCCCGGCCTCGTCCTCGGGGCCCTCGTCGATCGCCAGCGGCTGGGCGGGATCGCCGCTCGGGTCGTCGATGCCGCGCCGCCACGGCGGGGCGATGCGAGGGAACGGCTCGCGCCCCTCCACCACCTCGAGCAGCGCCGTCTCCTCGCCGAACAGGTAGGCGTCGGGGCCCTCGACGATGTCGATGGCGATCCCCGGCCAGTCATCCGACGCGGCGATCTCGGCGACCGCCGAGCGCAGGCGCGCCACCTCGCGCCCGAAGGCCGCCTTGGTGGCGACCACCACGGTGTCGGCGCCGATCACCAGCGCCGCCACCAACGCCCCCTCGATCGTGCGGTACGGGTTCGAGCGCAGCAAGGTGCGGTCCTTGATCGAGCCAGGCTCGCCCTCCGCCCCGTTCACCACGACGACGGGCGAGGCGCCCGGCACCAGCCCGTCGAGGATGCTGCGCCACTTGCGGTGGGTGGGGAACCCGGCGCCGCCACGGCCGCGCAGGCCCGAGGCCTCGAGCACGGCGAGCACCGGGTCGCCCCCGCCCTCGAGCGCCACCTGCAGGGCGCGGCCGCCCCCGGCGGCCTCGTAGGCAGCCAGATCGGCGACGGGTTCGAGATCGAGGACGCGAGAGGTGAGCGACATGCCCCCCGCTACCCCGCCCGGTGCCAGATCAGCCGAGCGGCGGCAGGCCCTGCTGCTCGTCGAGCATCTGCGCCATGACCATCTTGATGAACTCGTCGGCCTCGTCGTTCATGCCGCCGGCCACGCCGCCGTAGATGGCGCCCGAGGCGGCGGGCTCGTGGCCCTTGTCCTTGGCGTACTCGACGGCGGCCGCCAGGTCGTTGGCGAACGCCTCCACCACGCCCTCCTGGGTCTGGGGCCGGGTGACCGCCATGTGCAGGGCGTTGGGGTACTGCTGGCCGTTGAAGCGCCAGCCCTTCGGCCGCATGAAGTCGTTGACGTGGTAGATGTCGAACTCGTCGCTCGTGAAGCTGAACAGGAACGACGGGTCGCCCAGGATGCGCAGCTCGGGGTGCGAGCGCACGGCGTCCTGCATCGCCTTGGACGTCTCGAAGATCTGCTTCGCGTAGCTGCGGTAGCCCTCGCGGCCGAGCTGGACCATGGCGGCCCAGGTGGCGGCGAGCAGGCCGCCCGAGCGCGAGCCGTCCATGCCCGGCGAGCAGTACTTGCCACCCGTCCAGTCGGTGAGGAAGAAGTACTGCGAGTTGCGCCAGCGCTTGTCGCGGAAGAGCACCGTCGAGGTGCCCTTGAAGGCGTAGCCGTACTTGTGGGTGTCGGCCGAGATCGAGGTCACGCCCGGCAGGCGGAAGTCGAACACCGGGATGTTCTCGTAGCCGAGCTCTTGGCCGAAGGGGAGGATGAACCCGCCCAGGCAGCCGTCGACGTGCAGGGGAAGGCCGGTCTCGACGGCGAGGTCGGAGAGCGCCTCGATCGGGTCGATCGTGCCGTAGCCGTAGTTGCAGGCCGAGCCCATGAACCCGATGGTCTGGTCGTCGATCGCGGCCCGCACGGCCTCCACGTCGGCCTGCATGGTCTCGGGGTCGACGGGCACGTGGCGCATCTCGATGCCGAACAGGTGGCACGCCTTGTCGAAGGCGGGGTGGCCGGTCTCGGGCTTGATGAAGTTCGGGCGGGTGACCCCGCGCTCCTCGCGGGCGACCTCGCGGTACGCGAGCACCGCGTGGCAGATGGAGCCGGTCCCGCCGCTGGTCACCAAGCCCACCGCCTCGCCGTCGTCGATGGCGTCGGCCCGGAAGAGGTCGAGGGCCATGGCGATGACCTCGCCCTCGTAGCGCGTGGCCGATGGGCAGATGTCGCGCTGGAGGATGTTCACGTGCGCGTACAGGCCGAACACGTCGTTCATGAACGCGTAGTGGTCGTGGTCGCCGCAGTACATCGTCCCCGACACCCGGCCGCCCTCCCACGAGGCGTCCTCTTCGGCGGCGAGGGCCCGCATCTCGGCGAGCACCTCGTCGCGCGGGCGCCCGTGCTCGGGCAGGGTGCGGTTGACCGGGAACCGGTCCTCGTACGGGTAGCTGCTCATCGTGCCCTCTTCGCTCTCGAAACCCGAGCGATCGCTCGGTTTCGGCTCCCCCATCGTGCCCCATCGGGCGCCGCTTGCCAACTGCGACGCTACGCCGCGAGCTCCGCGGGGGTGACCTGCTCGGCGAGGAGGTGCTCGAAGCGCTCGGGCCGTCCGTCGACGAAGCGACGGCAGCGGGGCAGGCCCTCCACGTAGCAGAAGATGTAGGCCCGCCACGTGGGGTGGGTGAGGAAGGCGAGCGACTTGGCCGCCCGCTCGCGCGGCTGGAGGCCCCAGCGCACCAGCTCGGCGATGGCGTCGTCCTCCGAGCCGCCGCGATCGTGGAGGATCAGCGCCGCGTTGCCCCGCACGGAGGCGAGCGCCTCGCCGGCGGCGGCCACCGCAGCGACCACCTCCGTGTCGTAGCGGATGCCGAGCGGCACCAGCAGCTCGGCGAGGAGGGGCTCGTGGCCAGGCCCGAGGAGCGCCTCGAGGGCGAGGTCGGCGAGGCCCTCGGCGAGCAGGCACTGGGGCGTGCCGACGAGGAAGATCGACTCCTCGAGCTGCTCGCGCCGGCGCACGAGGCCGACCTCCTTGCGGCAGTGCTCGGTGTGGTGGCCCGGGTAGGCCTCGTGGGCGATGAGGTGGCCGATGGCCGTGGACGACACCGGGAGGTCGGTGTTGATCGCCACCCGGCTGCGCAGGTCGCCGTCGTAGTAGTTGAAGCCCGACCACGGCTCGTTCGCCACCAGCTCGAACTCCACGTGCTCGCCGTCCGGCAGTCCGAACGCCCGGGCCGTGCGCTCCCGGAAGGCCTCGGCCAGCGCGTGCACGGCTGCGGTGAGCTGCTCGCGGGTCATGAGGTGGCTGGTGCGCCAGGCGTCGTAGCGCACGGCGAGGGCGCCGTCGCCGGGCAGCGCCTCGTCGAGGCGCCGGTGCGCCGCGGCCAGCACGTCGTGGTCGACGAGCGCCGGGCGCACCCCGTAGCACTGCTCCACCTCGTCGAGGTACGACAGCTGCTCGCCCGCCAGCTTGCGGGCCGAGGCGTGGAGCCCGGCCGCCTGCGCCCGGAGCCAGCGACGCCGCGGGACATCGAGGTCGCCGTCGCCGGCATCGAGGTCGGCCACCAGCGAGCGGGCGTCGGCCACCAGCGCGGGCAGCGGGCGCCGCTCCTCGTCGTCGATCCGCTCGGCGAGCGACCGCGGCCCGTAGTACGCGTCCACCAGCCCGTCGAGGTGCCGGCCCAGGCGGAGGCCCAGCTCGAGGTAGCGACCCACGGGACCGTCGACGGACGCAGAGCGAGGATCGATCGCCATCCCGGCACCGTACCGGGCGTCTCGGCGGGTCAGTCGCCGTCGGGGAAGCCGACCACCGGCCCCCGGCCGCCGCTCGGCAAGGCCTGGAGGGCGTTGTCGACCGACACCACGATGCGCTCGGGGCCCACGTGCTCGACGGTGAGCGACACGGTCCCCGACTCGTAGCGTGCGAGCAGCCCACGGCGGACCTCGGGCCCCATCGAGCCATCCGCCAGGTCGAGGGCCGAGACCGAGAAGGTCCGCTGCTCCCCCTCGAACACGACGACGTCCGCCCCCTCCGCGGTCGGCTGCAGCAGCAGGCGGGGCGAACCCTCGAACAGCGCGTCGGACGTGGCCCACTCGGCGTCGGACGACGTCGGCTCGGGGTCGCCGGCGACGCGCTCGGCCCAGCGCCGCTCGCCCGTGGCCAGGTCCCAGCCGACCAGCCCGCGCCGAGGGGTGCCCCGCGAGGTCTCGCTGGCCCCCACGAGGGTGCGCCCGACGATCTCGAGGGGCACCGCGCTCGTGTCGGGCGGCGGGGCGAGGCGTCGGGCCGTCCCATCGTCGAGGGCGACGGCGAGGATGTCGTCGTTGGAGGTGCCGGCGACCAGGTCCTCGTCGCCGACGAGCACCTCGCCGCGCGACAGGGTCGAGATGCCCGGGACCCGCACCGCCCACCTCGGGATCCCCCCATCGGGCTCCCAGCGCACCACGCAGCCGTCGCCGAACCCGAAGGCCATGACCACGTCGTCGCTGCCCGCCACGCCGTAGACCCGATCGCCCGGCGAGGCCTCGATCGTCCACGGTGCCTGGGCGTCGCCGGCACACGACGGGGTCACGACGCGGACGGGACGTCCGGTCGCCGGATCGAGCTGGCGGACCTGGGTGAGGTCCTGGCTCGCTTCGGGATCGTCGACCACGAAGAGCCGACCGCTCGCCACCGACATCGAGCCGATGGTCGAACGGAGCCGCTCCGACCAGATCGGCTCGCCCGAGCGCTCGCCGTAGGCCGTGACGTAGGCGTCGGTCGTCCGCACCACCAGCCGATCGCCGACGGCGGCGAAGCACGAGGAGCAGCCCGAGGTGACCTTGTCGTGCAGGTCCGTGGTCCATCGCTGCTCGCCCGTGTCGGGATCGAGGGCGAGGAGCACGTCGCCGTAGGCGGCGAACAGCGTGTCGCCGACGATCGCCGATTCGGCGTCGTAGGCGTCGTCGTCGACCGGATCGCTCTCCCAGAGCTGCTCGGAGCCGTCGGCCGTGAAGCGGACCCGGGCGAGGCGACGGACGAGGTCGTCGCCGGTCGTCTGGGTGACCACCAAGACGTCGGTGCGGCGGGCGTCGCTCGCCAGCGTGGAGCTCGATCCGCCGAGCGTGATGAGGTTGCTCGTCGGGTCGAACCGCACCGACGTGGATCCTGGCGAGCTGGAGCCGTCGCAGCTGCGCAGGACGCTCACGACCGCGAAGCCGGCGAGGGCGATCGCGACCACCGGCACCACGCCGCACCCGATGCGCCGGGCGCGCGGTGGTCGGGTGCGGCTCGGCGGTGGTGGGGCCGGTGCGCTCGGCGCGCCGGCGACGCCGGGCGGTGCCGCCCAGCGGTCCGAGGGGTCGGGCGC
>JAGQSL010000394.1:0-175 GCA_020439525.1 Acidimicrobiales bacterium
GGAGAACCTCGGCACCGACGCCGCCGCCATGCGCCGGCGGGTGGAGGAGGCGCTCGACGCCCTGGCCGTGGCCCACCTGCGCGACCGCTCCCCCGCCACCCTCTCGGGCGGGGAGCGCCAGCGGCTGAAGCTGGCCACCCACCTCGGGGCGAAGGGCGGGATCTACGTCCTCGAC
>JAGQSL010000394.1:289-5326 GCA_020439525.1 Acidimicrobiales bacterium
CCGACTGGATCATCGACCTCGGCCCGGGCGCCGGCCACGACGGGGGCCGCGTGGTCTTCGAGGGCACGCCGGCCGACCTGGTGGCCGACCGCTCGACGCTCACGGGCCAGCACCTCGCCACCTACGTGGGGGCGTGACCGGCGGAGCTCGGCGGGGTTGGCCGGCGGCCAGGTCGGCAAGTGGGACCGGACGCCCACCGATCCCAGGAGCCCCCATGCGCACCACCCGACTCCGCGCCCTCGTCGCCGCCTCGGCGCTGGTGGTCGCCCCCTCCCTGCTCGGCGCGTGCGGCAGCGACAGCGCACCGACGACGCCCGCCGACGATGAGATGACCACCACCACGATCGACGCGACCTCCACCACCTCCGACGACGGCACCGATCGGGACCTCACCCCGACGACCGGGATGGATGAGGAGACCGGCTCCATCGAGGATGGGAGCAACAGCGGAGCCGGCTCGATGGACGACCTCGACGACACCACCGAGGGCGGCACGGACGCAGGCACCAACAGCGGCGCCGGCGGCGGCAACTAGCCCGGCTCAGGCGGCGGGCAGCTCGAAGGAGACCCGGCCGCCGGGCGGCGGGTCGATCCAGATGCGCCCGCCGTGGGCCACGACGAGGCCGCGGGCGATCGCCAGGCCGAGGCCGGCGCCCCCGCTCATGCGGCTGCGGCTCTCGTCGGCCCGGCTCCACCGCTCGAAGGCGTGCTCGGCGAACCCGTCGGGGAAGCCCTCGCCCGTGTCGACCACGGCCACCACCGGCCGACCCTCCGCACCGACCGAGACCCGCACGGTGGACCCCTCCGGCGCGTGGCGGATGGCGTTGTCGACCAGGTTGCGCACCACCCGGCCCAGGGCGTTGGCGTTCCCGTCGACGTGGACGTGCTCGGCGACGTCGAGCTGGAGGTGGATGCCCCGCGCCAGCGCGGTGGGGGCGAGCGCCTCGATCGCTTCGTCGCAGCACTCGCCGAGGTCGACCGTGCCCAGGTCGAGCGCCAGTCGCCCACCCTCGATGCGGGCCAGGAGGAAGAAGTCGTCGACCAGCGCGGTGAGGGCGTCGACGTCGGCCTGCATGGCGCGCAGGTAGCGGTCGGGGTCGCGGGCGACCCCGTCGATCATCGCCTCGAGGGCGGCGCGCAGCGCGGCCAGCGGCGAGCGGAGGTCGTGGCTGATGCTCGAGAGCATGTGGTTGCGCTCGGCGTCGAGCGCGGCCTGCTCCTCCTCCAGCTCGGCGAGGCGCCGGGTGAGGCCCTCCAGCGCTCGGGCGACGTGGCCGAGCTCGTCGGCGCGGTGCACCGGCACGTCGGGCTCGCGATCGCCGGCCTCGATCCGGCGCACCGACGCCTCGAGGTCGTGGGCCGCCCGGCCGAGCGACCGCGAGGCGATCGAGACGACCACGACGGCGATCGCGGCGGTGAGGCCGAGGACGACGAGCACCGGCTGGAGCTGGTCCTCGTCGAGGATCATCAGGTCGGCGAGCAGCCAGGCGGCCACCGCCGCGGTGCCGATCGCGGCGCTGGTGACGACGAGCAGCTGGGCGCGCAGGGTGCGGAGCCGACCGCTCCACCGCCGCAGGGCGAAGCCCGATCCGGCGGCCAGGGCGAGGATGGCGCCGACGGCGAGGCCGGCGGCGAGCGGATCCTCGCGGGCCGCGTCGAGGCCGGTGGGCATCGGCATCGACGGCATGTCGGCGAGGAGCGCGGCGAGGGCGGTCACGGCTCGAACCGGTAGCCGACGCCCCAGACCGTCACGATCCAGGCAGGGTGGTCGGGGTCGCGCTCGAGCTTCTGGCGCAGGCGGCCGACGTGGACCGTGACGGTGGCGGGATCTTGGAACTCCGGCGCCGAGTCCCACACCTGCTCGAGGAGCTGGCGCCGCGAGAACACCTGGCGGGGGGATCCGGCCAGCAGGGCGAGGAGGTCGAACTCCTTGGCGGTGAGCGCGACCGGCTCGCCGTGGGCCACGACGGTGCGCGCCGCCACGTCGATGACCAGCTCGCCGTGGTCGATGGTGGGCGTCGGCGCGTCCGCGCCGGTCGTGGCCGAGCGCCGCAGCACGGTGCGCACCCGGGCGGCGACCTCGCGAGCCGAGAACGGCTTCACCACGTAGTCGTCGGCGCCCATCTCGAGCCCGGCGATGCGGTCGACCTCCTCGGTGCGCGCGGTGAGCAGGATCACGGGCACGTCGCCGTCCTCGCGCAGCCGGCGCAGGATCGTCAGCCCGTCGGTGCCCGGCAGCATCACGTCGAGCACCACCAGGTCGGGCCGGTTGGCGGCCAGCCAGGCCAGGGCGCCGTCGCCGTTGCCGGCCTCCACCACCTCGTGGCCGTCGAGCTCCAGGTACCGGGCCACGACCTCGCGCACCATCGGCTCGTCGTCGACCACCAGCACGGTGGTGGTGGGGCGCGCCGGGGCGGCGGGGGCGGGCGAGGTCACGACCGAAGCGTAGGGGCGCTCACCCGGCCTGCCCAGGGGGCCGACGGGGAGTTTCGGAACTGTTTCGGGTTCCGTGGGGGCCACGTGAGATCGGCCCGTCACGCTGGCCCTCGTGACCGATCCGACCCCGTCCGCGCCCCCCGTCGCCTCCCGCAGCGCCGGTGCCGTCGCCGGCGTGCTCGGTGCCGCCACCGCGCTCGCCACCGGCGAGCTGCTGTCGGGGCTCCTCGACGTGACGCCCTCGCCCGTGCTGGCCGTGGGCGGCCGCTTCGTCGACGAGTTCGCCGCCAGCCTCAAAGAGGTGGCCGTCGCCTGGTTCGGCACGAACGACAAGGCGGCCCTGGTGACCGGCACGGTGGTCATCTCCCTCGTGCTGGGCGCACTGGTCGGCGTCGCCGCCCGCCGGCGCCCCTGGGCCGCCCCCGCCGTCCTCGGGGGCTTCGCCCTCTTCGGTGCGTGGGCCCAGCTCCAGGACCCGCGAGGCCTGGGCGCCGTCGTGTGGCTCATCGCCGCCGCCTCGGCCGCCGCCGGCACGGGGGCCATCGTCCTCCTGCTCGCCGCGGCCACCGCGCCGAGCGACGAGGGGGCGGCGCCGGCCACCGTGGACCGCCGGCGGTTCCTCGGCCTCGCCGGCGCCTTCGCCGTCGTCACCGCCGGCGCGGCTGCGTTCGGGCGCTCGCTCCAGCAGCACGACGTCGTGGCCTCCGCGGCCAAGCGCTTCAAGCTCCGGGCCCCCGGCCGCACCACCCCGGTGCCCGACGCCCAGCCGATCTCGGTCGAGGGGATCTCGTCCTACGTGACCTCGACCGACGACTTCTACCGCATCGACACGGCGCTGAGCGTGCCCCAGGTGGACGCCGCCTCGTGGCGCCTCCGGGTGGAGGGGATGGTCGACGACCCCTTCGAGATGACCTACGAGGACCTCCTCGCCCTGCCCAGCGTGGAGGAGGTGGTCACCCTCCAGTGCGTGTCGAACGAGGTCGGTGGCGATCTCGTCGGCAACGCCCGCTGGCAGGGGGTGCCGCTCACCGACCTGCTCGAGCGGGCCGGCGTGCAAGACGGCGCCGACCAGATCTTCATGCGGTCGGTCGACGGCTGGACCTGCGGGTTCCCCACCGAGCTGGCGGGCGACGGGCGCGTCGCCCTCGTCGCCTACGCCATGAACGGCGAGCCGCTCCCCGCCGCCCACGGCTTCCCCGCCCGCCTCGTCGTCTCGGGCCTGTACGGCTACGTGTCGGCCACCAAGTGGATCGAGAGCATCGAGCTCACCACCTGGGATGGGGCCGACGGCTACTGGGTGCCGCGGGGCTGGGCCAAGGAGGGCCCCATCAAGCTGATGTCGCGCATCGACGTGCCTCGCTCGGGGGCGAAGGTGGCCGCCGGGACGGTCGCCTTCGGCGGCGTCGCCTGGCTGCCCAACACCGGCATCTCGAAGGTCGAGGTGCAGGTCGACGACGGCGAGTGGACCGAGGCCGACCTGGGTCGGGTGGCCAGCGTCGACACGTGGGTGCAGTGGCGCGCGGAGGTCTCGCTCGCCGCCGGCGACCACCGGGCCCGGGTCCGGGCCATCGACGCCGACGGCCGGGTGCAGACCGCCGAGGTCGCCGAGCCCGCACCCGACGGGGCCACCGGCCTCGACGAGGTGCGCTTCACCGTGGAGGGATCGTGACGTGACCACGACCGCCAAGGCCCGCCTGGGCCTCGTCGCCCTGCTCGTCGTCGCCGCCGTGGCCATCGTCATCGCGCGACGGACCGACCCCGAGGCGGTGGATCGGGCCACCTCGGCCGCGCCCGCCACGCCGGCGGGCGAGCCGGCCCCGCTGCCGATCCTGGCCGCCTCCGCCCCGGCGGTGCAGGCCGACGGCTGGCTCAACACCGAGCCGCTCGCCGCCGCCGACCTCGCCGGCAAGGTCGTCCTGTACGAGTTCTGGACCTTCGGGTGCAGCAACTGCCGGGCGGTCCTCCCCTACGTCGAGGCCTGGCACGAGCGCTACGCGAAGGACGGCCTCGTGGTCCTGTCCATCCACACGCCCGAGTTCGACTACGAGGCCGACCCCGACGCGGTTGCCGACTTCGTCGACGAGGAGGGTGTGACGTACCCGGTGGCGCTCGACCCCGACCGAGACACGTGGCGGGCCTTCGAGAACCACGCCTGGCCGGCCATCTACCTGCACGACCAGCAGGGCCGTCGCCGCCTCGTGCACCTGGGCGAGGGCCGCTACGACGAGACCGAAGACGCCATCCGCCAGCTCCTCGACGTCGCCCCCGACGCCGAGCGGGCCGAGGTGCGGGCGTGAGCCCCACGCTCTGGCTGGCCCTGTTCGGCGCGGGCGTGGCGTCGTTCGCCAGCCCGTGCGTGCTCCCGCTGGTACCGGTGTGGATCGGCATCGCTGCGGGCGAAGCCGGCGAGGCGCCGGGCACCGCGGTGCGCGCCACCGCCTGGTTCGTCGGTGGCTTCGCCGCGGTCTTCGTGCTGCTCGGCGCCATCGCCGGGCGCGTGGGCGGGGCGCTCGCCGACGCCGACGCCTGGCTCCCCCGCGCCGGTGGGGTGCTGGTGATCGTGTTCGGCCTCGCCATGGTGGGCCTGCCCCTCGGCCGGCT
>JAGQSL010000395.1:0-2081 GCA_020439525.1 Acidimicrobiales bacterium
TCCTGCGCGCCGGTCAGGTAGAAGGCGCGCCACGGGCCCGACTCCGCCTGGTAGCCGAGCTGCTCGAGCGCGTCGGCTTGGAGCAGCCGCGCCGCCACGTTGCCGGGATCGGCGAACACGACGTGGTTCACGACCTCGGCCACCCAGCGGTAGTCGCCCTCGTCGAAGCTGCGACGGGCCTTGTCGAGCACGGCGTCGGCACCGCCCATGAACTCGACGTAGCGCTCCGCCGCCGGCACCGGCGGGTGCGGGTGCAGGTGGGCCGGGTTGCCGTCGAACCATCCGAGGTACCGCTGGTACACGGCCTTGGCGTTGTGGTTGACGGTGCCGTAGTAGCCCCGCACCGTCGGCGCCGACGCCAGGGCCTCGGGAAGCTCGAGCTCCTCCGCGATCTCGCTCGCGACGAGCCCCCGGTTCGCGAGCCGCAGCGTCTGGTCGTGCAGGTACCGGTAGGTGTCGCGCTGGATGGCGAGCTGGTCCACGATCGCCTCCGCACCCCACCGAGGCCAGTGGTGGCTGGCGAAGCACACGTCGGTCACGTCCCCGTAGAGGTCGATGGCCTCCTGGAGGTACTTGCTCCACGCCAGCGCGTCTCGCACCTGCGCTCCCCGCGGCGTGTACAGGTTGTGCATCGTGCAGGTGCAGTTCTCGGCCATGCACAGGACCCGGTGGTCCGGGAAGTGGAAGTTCATCTCCGACGGCGCCTCGGTGTCGGGCGTGACCTGGAAGCGGATGCGCACCCCGTCCACCACCAGCTCGGTGCCCGTCTCGTGCACCTCCTCGGTGGGGGCGATCAGCCCCTCGTCGCCCAGCAGTGGCACGCCCTTGCCCAGCCCGGCGTCGACGTGGCCGCGCGGACCCCGAGGCAGCAGCACGCCGTACATGTACGACGCGCGGCGCTTCATCACGGTGCCGGCCACCACGTTCTCGCTGACCGCCGCCTGGAGGAACCCGGCGGGGGCGATGATCCGCACGCGGCCTGCGGCCACGTCGGCCTCGTCGACCACCCCCCGCACCCCGGCGAAGTGGTCGATGTGGCTGTGCGTGTAGATGACCGCAGTCACCGGCCGAGGCCCGAGGTGGGCCTCGACGAGGTCGAGGGCGGCGCGAGCGGTCTGCGCCGAGGTGAGCGGATCGATGACGATGCGTCCCTCGCGGCCCTCGATCACGGTCAGGTTGGAGAGGTCGAGCCCGCGCACCTGGTGGAAGCCGGGCGCGACCTCGAAGAGCCCGGCCTCGTTGTTCAGCCGGGCCTGGCGCCACAGGCTCGGGTTGACCTCCGGTGGCGGGTCGTCGTCGACGAAGTGGAACGACGCCAGGTCCCACACCGGCCAGCCCCCGGCGTGGGCCACCTGCGGCGCCGCCGGTTCGGCGACGCGGCCACGCCGAGCGCGCTCGAGGTCGGCGCCGTCGTCGGCCGCCAGGAACGGCAGCGCACCGACCGCCGCGTTGGCGGCCTGCGTCGCGGCCGAGGCGGGCTTGGGATCGAGGTTCGGCTGATCACCCATGCCGGCGAGTCTGGCCCACGCGTGGAGGCGGAGCCTCCCGATGCGCCGACCGGTGCCGATGGAGGACCATGGCCGCCGTGCTCCCCCACCGCCGCGTGCGCTTCGAGTGGCCCGACGACCTGACGACCATCTGGTGCCCCGACGAGCCCGAGCTGGCGATCGCCGCCGACGCCGTGTCGCTGCTGATGCCCCACGCCGAGCCGTACATCGTGGCGGTCACCCGAGCGGCGATCGAGGAGGGTCTGATCGTCGAGCCCGACGTCGTCGCGGCGGCACGCTCGTACGTGACCCAAGAAGCGGGGCACCATGCCCAGCATCGCCGGTTCAACGACCTGATCGTGGCCGATGCCCCGGCGGCGGGACGGGTCGATCGCTGGTTCGCCGCCTGGTTCGGCTGGCTGCGCCGGCGCAGCACGCGCTTCGGGCTCGCGTTCGCCGCCTCGTTCGAGACCATCGCCTTCGTCGCGGCCCGCTGGGTCGATCGTCGCCAGCGGCTCCTCCGGGGTGCCGACCCGACGGTGGCGACCCTGTTCCTGTGGCACCTCGCCGAGGAGGTGGAGCACAAGCGGGTCG
>JAGQSL010000395.1:2117-2761 GCA_020439525.1 Acidimicrobiales bacterium
CGCCGCCGCCATGGTGACCGCCGCCCTGGTGCTGGCGGTGGGTGCGCTCGTCGGCTCGCTGGCCCTGCTGCGCGCCACCGGGCGGCTGCGCCACCCCGGGAGCCACCTGCGCCTCGCCGGCTGGTCGCTGTCGTTCGTGCTCACGGCCGTGCCCGTGATGGTGGTGTCGCTCCTCCCCGGCCACCATCCCGACCAGCTCGTCGACCCGGCCGGCCTCGAGCGATGGCTCGACCACCTCGACCCCGACACGGCCGCCGTTCCCGAGTGGGCGCTGCCGTAGCGCGAGCGACCGAGCGTCAGCTCCCGCCGCTCGAGCTGCGGCCCCCCACCGAGGGGCCTCCGCCGAACGAGCCGCCACCGGGGACGGCACCGCCGCCCTGCCAGTCGTCGCCGTCGGGATCCTCGCCCCGCCACTGCCCGCGATCGCCCTGCTCCTCGCGCTGCGGCCCCACCTGGCCCTCCTGGCCCGAGCCCTGACCCTGGCCCGGCTCGGCGCCCGCTGGCCCACCTGGCGCCTCCGAGCCGGGTCCGATCTGCTCGGACCGGTCGGCCTGGCCCGATCCGCCGTCGGCCGCGCTCTGGCCGATGCCGTAGCCCGCAGCACCGGCGACGACGACCGCGCCGGCCACGGCCGCGGCCGCGAC
>JAGQSL010000396.1 GCA_020439525.1 Acidimicrobiales bacterium
CCCCCGGCACGGTGCTGGCCCTCGCGGCGACGGTCGCGGCGGTCGGCGCCATCGCCGTCGGTGTGCGTCGCACCGGGGCCGCCACCGGTCGCGCCTGGCTGCTCCTCGCCCTGGGCCGGTGCGGCCTGCTCGTCGCCTCGGTCGAGGCCGCGAGCGAGTCGACCATCGGCACCCTGGGCGCGGCGACGGTCGGCTACGCGGCCACCGGCATCGGCCTGCTCCTGCTCGCCGCGCACCTCACGCGCGTCTGGGACCGGCAGCGGTGGATCGACAGCGCAGCGGTGGCCGGCGCGACGGCGACGGCGGCGATCGGCACCTCGCTGGTGCTCGGCCACGGCGATTACGCCGACCGCGTGCTGCTCCCGGCGCTGCCCGCCGTCGCGCTGCTGCTCGTCCTGTTCGCGACCCGCAGCCTCCTCGCGGTCCGCCCCCGGGGTCGGGCCCTCGTCCTGCTCACCGCCTCGCTGCTCGTGCAGCTCGTCGGCGAGGTCGCGCTCCACTGGGCGAGCCCCACCGGTGCCGTCCGGTCGGCCCTCGCCCTCGGCGTCGCCACGCTCGCCGCCGCCGTACTGGCCGGCGCCGGCCTGGCCCCCGACCTGGCGCGCGCCCCGCAGCGCACGCTGCCGTGGCGTCGGCTCGGTCGGGTGCGCTTCGCGGTGCTCGCGAGCAGCGTGGCGACGCCGCTCGTCGCGCTCGCCGCGCTGGAGGCGACCGGCCACGCCGAACCCGCTGCGACGCTGGTGCTGGCCGGTGGCGCCCTCGCGCTCGCCCTGCTCGGCCTGGTCCGTGTGGCGGGGCTGGTCTCCTACGCCGACGTCCTGGCCGACGAGCGGCACCGATCGCGCTTCGAGGCCCTCGCCGACCATGCGAGCGACGCGGTCGCCATCCTCGCCGCCGACGGCACGATCACCTGGGCGTCGCCCGCGGTGCGCACCGTCATCGGCCCCGATCCCGACGACCTCGTCGGCGGCGACCTGTCCACCCTCGTCGGTGGCCCGACCGCCCGGGACCTGGCCACGCCCCTGGCCCAGCTCGCCGACCTCGAGCCCGGGTCCACCATGTCGATCCAGGCCCGGCTGGTCGACGTCGATGGCGGCGAGCGGGAGCTGGAGGGGACCGCCACCAACCTCCTCGCCGAGGCGGCGGTGGAGGGGATCGTGCTCGTGCTCCGCGACGTGACCGAGCGCGTCGCCATGCAGCGCCAGCTGGTCGAGCAGGCGTTCGTCGACCCCCTCACGGGCCTGGCGAACCGGGCGCTCTTCGTCGACCGGGTCGGCCACGCCCTGGCCCGCCCCCGCCACCACGACGACGGTGCGGTGGCCGTCCTCTTCATCGACCTCGACGACTTCAAGAGCGTGAACGACAGCCTCGGCCACCACCGGGGCGACGACCTCCTCGCCGCCGTGGGCCGGCGCATCGCGGACGCGCTCGGCCCGGCGGACACCGCGGCCCGCCTCGGCGGCGACGAGTTCGCCGTGCTGCTGGAGTCGACCGATCCCGAGGCCGCCGAGGAGGTGGCGACCCGCATCGGCGAGCTCCTCGCGGTCCCGCTGCTCGTCGGCGACCTCGCCCTCGCCGTGGCCGCGAGCATCGGCATCGCGGTGGCCCAGGGCCCGTCGGAGACGGCTGCCATCCTGCTGCGCAACGCCGACCTGGCGATGTACGAGGCCAAGCGGGAGGGCAAGGGGCGCGCTCGCGCCTTCCGGACCGAGATGCACGACCGCGAGCTGCGCCAGTTCACGTTCCGGTCCGAGCTGCGGTCCGCCCTGGAGCGAGGTCAGCTGCACGTCCTCTACCAGCCGATCGTGGACATGGAGACCGAGGCGGTGACCGGCGCCGAGGCGCTCCTGCGCTGGATCCACCCCGAGCGCGGCCCGATCTCGCCGCTCGAGTTCATCCCGGTGGCCGAATCGACCCGCGAGATCGTGCCGATCGGCCGCTGGGTACTCCGGACCGCCTGCGAGCAGCTCGCCCGCTGGCACGCCGAGCTCGGCCCCCTCACCATGGACGTCAACGTCTCGGCGGTGCAGCTCCTCGACCCGGGCTACGTCGACGACGTCGCCGCCACGCTGCGCGAGACGGGGGTGTCGCCCGAGCACGTCGTGCTGGAGCTCACCGAGTCGATCCTCGTGCACGACGAGGAGACGGCCCGTCGCGTGCTCGAGGACCTCCGCGGCCTCGGGGTCCGCCTCGCCATCGACGACTTCGGCACCGGCTACTCGTCGCTCGCCTACCTCCAGCACTTCCCCATCGACATCGTGAAGATCGACCGCGCGTTCGTGAACCAGCTCGGCGACGCCGGTCGGGGCCGCTCGCTCGCGCGCAGCATCATCGCCATCGCCGGCAGCCTCGGGATCGCAACGATCGCCGAAGGCGTCGAGACCTCGGCGCAGGCTGCGGACCTGGCGTCGCTCGCGTGCGAGCACGGCCAGGGCTTCCACTGGAGCCGCCCGATCCCGCCCGAGGACTTCGCCCGGGTGGCCGCCCGGCCCGACGTGCTGCGCTAGCTACTCGACGAGGCGCAGCCCGCCCGGCGCGATCGACGCCTCCGGGTGGGCGAGGTCGACGGTGAACTCGGTGCGGTGGGCCGGGAACACGTACTGGCCGATCAGCACCGGACGGCCCTCGAGGTCGGCGGTGACCCGCTCGCACACGAGCACGGGCGAACCGATCGGGACCGCGAGGAGCTCGGCGTCGGCCTCTCCCGCGGCGTCGGCCCCGATGGTCTGGGTGGCCCCGCCGAGCGGCACGGGAAGCAGCTCGTAGAACGACCGGTCCTCCACCTGGGCCCGGCTCAGGTGGGCGCCCAGCTCCTCGGGGCACCACACCGTGACCCGGGCGAAGGGCTCGCCGTCGGCCAGGTTCACCCGCACGACCTTGAGCGCCTTGTCGACGCCGAGGAGCCGGCGCACCGGCGCAGGGGGCCGGACGAACGCGAACTCGAGGATCCGCCGCTGCGAGGCCTTGCCCTCGGCCTCGAGCTGGGCCTCGATGGTGCCGAGCTGGGCGAGGGTCTGGCGCACCGGCGACCCGGCCACGAACCAGCCGAAGCCCTGGCGGGAGTCCACGAGCCCCTCGGCCCGCAGGGCCTCGAGCGCCTTGCGGATCGTCACCCGAGAGGCGCTGTAGGTTGCCGACAGCGCCGACTCCGACGGCAGCACCCGGCCCTCGGCGAACTCGTCGCCCTCCAGGCGG
>JAGQSL010000397.1 GCA_020439525.1 Acidimicrobiales bacterium
ACCCCGGGCCGGACTTCACCAAGACGCCCGCCCAGACCGTCGAGGTCCTCCGCCACCTGCCCGAGCTCGATCCCGACGGCCTGCCGATGCTCCTCGCCATCAGCCGCAAGGACTTCATCGGTGCCCTGACGGCGACGCGCCCGAAGGAGCGGGGCGCGGGCACGCTCGCCGCCATCGCCGCCGTGGGCTCGGGCTCGGGCGTGATCCTCCGGCTCCACGACGTGGCCGAGGCCCGACGCTTCCTCACGGTCCTCGACGTGCTCCGCTCCGACGAGCCCGTCGACCCCGAGCTGCGGCTCGCCGACGAGCTGCGCTGGGCCGCCGGCCGACCGGACGGCACCGTCGCCGTCTGACGCCCCTCGCCCCCGGCCGCTCCCGTCCCGTCCTGCCGCGCCGTCCCGTTCTGCCGCGCTACGTGGTCACCACGGACCAGCACACGCCGCAGAACCGGCGCACCCCGAACCGCTTCCGTTCTGCCGCGCCACGTGGTCACCAACGACCAGCACCCGCTGCAGAACCGGCGCGCCGGTACGCTCGGCGGCGATGCCCACGGACGCCGCGCCCGACCCGACCGCCGACCCGGTGCTGGTCCGGCGCGCCCGCATCGCCAAGCTCGTGGCCATCGGCCAGCGCGTCGGGTACGGGCTCTTCGCCGTGGCCATGGTCGGGTTCTTCGTGGGGCTCGCCACCGAGTACTCGTCCGCGATCGTGAACCTGATCGTCGGGTCGCTGCTCGTCGGGTCGGCCGTGCTCGCCCCCGCCATCGTCTTCGGCTACGCGGTCAAGGCCGCCGAGCGCGAAGACGCCGGCCTGCCGTCGGGGCACTGACGTGCGCCGCGCCATCGCCCTGGCCCTCGCCACGCTGCTCCTCGCCGTTGCGGCCGCGGGATGCGGGAAGGACGAGTCGCCGCTGCCGGGAGAGACGAGCCTGACCGTCGACGGGACCGTGGTCGCCGCGATCGTGCGGACCCCGACGGCCGACCCCGACCCCCGGACGGTGCTGTTCCTCCACGGCCAGTCGTACACGAAGCGCATCTGGGCGGAGCGCAACATCCTCGACCGCGTGTCGCAGGCCGGCTGGCGCACGGTGGCCATCGACCTGCCGGGCTACGGCGACACCCCGGAGCGCCCCGACGGCCCCGGGGAGCAGGCCGAGTTCCTCGCGGCCCTGGTCGACGAGCTCGGCGGACCGGCGCGGGTCGTGGTGGTGTCGCCGTCGCGGTCGGGCGACTGGTCGCTCCCCTACCTCACCATCCACCCCGACCCCCCGCTCGCCGGGTTCGTGCCGATCGCGCCGGTCGGGATCGACGGCTTCACCCGTCCCGACGACGCGCCCCCGGTGCCCACCCTCAGCGTCTGGGGCTCGAAGGACGGCACGTACTCCGAGGAGCGTGCCCAGCACCTCGTCGCCGAGCTGGGCGGCGAGCCGACGGCGCGCACCGAGGTGATCGACGGCGCCTCCCACGCCGCCTACGACGACCACCCCGACGAGTTCTCCGACCTCCTCGTCGAGTTCCTGAAGGCGCTCGGCTCGTGATGCCCGAGACTTGACCGGGCGGTCAAGGTAGGGTCCGACCCGTCCCGCGACCGCCCTCCCGAACGCTGAAGGGGATCCCATGAAGGCACCCGTGCTCACCGCCTACGACACGCCGCTCGAGCTGCGCGACGACATCGAGATCGCCCCGCCCGGGCCCGGCGAGGTGAAGGTCAAGGTGGTCGCCAGCGGCGTCTGCCACTCCGACCTCTCGGTCCTGAACGGCACCATCCCCCTGCCCACCCCGATCCTCCTCGGCCACGAGGGGGCGGGCGTCGTCGAGGAGGTCGGCGACGGGGTGACGACGGTGGCGCCCGGCGACCACGTGGTGCTGTCGTTCGTGCCGGCGTGCGGCGAGTGCTACACGTGCAAGCACGGCCAGGCATACCTGTGCGAGAAGTCGGCGGCGCAGGCCGCGGCGGGCCTGCTCGACGGCACCACCCGCCTCACGTCGGGCGGCGCACCCCTCCACCAGATGGCGTGCCTGGGCACCTTCGGGCCCTACGCGATCGTGCCGGAGATCTCGATGGTCAAGATCCCCGACGACGTGCCGCTCGACGTCGCCGCCCTGATCGGGTGCGGGGTGCTCACCGGCGTGGGCGCCGCGCTCAACACGGCGAGCATCCAGGCGGGCGACACCGTCGCCGTCATCGGCTGCGGCGGCGTGGGCCTCAACGTGATCCAGGGCGCCAAGATCGCCGGCGCGACCACGATCATCGCCATCGACATGGTCGCCTCCAAGCTCGAGATGGCCAAGGAGTTCGGGGCCACCCACACCATCGATGCCAGCGAGGGCGACCCGGTGGGTGCGGCCATGGCGATCAACGGCCGCGGCGCCGACGTGGCCTTCGAGGTCATCGGCCTCGGCGCCACGATGGAGCAGGCCATCAACACGGCCCGGCCCGGCGGCGAGGTGATCCTCGTGGGCGTGCCGCGCATGGACGTCTTCCTCAACCTGAACGCCGCGTTCACGTTCCTCTACACGGCCAAGTCGATCAAGGGCTGCTGGTACGGCTCCTCGAACGTGCACGACGACGTGCCCAAGCTCCTCGACCTGTGGCGTCGCGGCGAGCTGAAGCTGAAGGAGCTGATCTCCAAGGAGATCGACAACGAGCACGTCAACGAGGCGTTCGAGGACATGAAGGCCGGCACCGTCGCTCGCTCGGTCATCCTCCACCATCACGACTGACCAGGTGACCGACACCGCGCCACGACCGACGCCCACGAGGCTGCCGGCGGCCGAGCGCCGCCGGCAGTTGCTCGACGTGGCGCTCGAGGTGTTCGCCGCCAACGGGTTCCACGAGACGTCGATGAACGACGTGGCCGAGGCCGCGGGCGTCACCAAGCCGGTGCTCTACCAGCACTTCGCGTCGAAGAAGGCGCTCTACTCGGAGCTGGTCGACGAGATGGGGGCCCGCCTCGAGCGCGCCATCTGGGAGGCCGCGTCGAGCGCCGAGGGGCCGCGCCAGCAGGTCGAGGCCGGGTTCCAGGCGTACTTCCGCTGGGCCATCGGCCAGGGGGCGGCGTTCCGGGTGCTCTTCAGCGACCGCAACCGGGCCGACGTCGACCTGGCCGACGCCATCGATCGGGTGGAGTCGGCGGTGGCCGACCGGGTGGCGTCGCTCATCGACGTGCCGGGCCTCACCGACGAGGAGCGCCACGTGCTCGCGTTCGGCGTCGTCGGCATCGCCGAGTCCACCAGCCGCCGCTGGCTGCGGCTCGGGCTCGGCTCGGGCGAGGACGCCGACGCCTTCGCCGATCGTGTCGCCCGCCTGGCGTGGTCGGGGCTGCGCGGCATCGCCCCCTGAGGCGCCGTGGGCCACCATGGTGCGATGCCGGCGAACGATGCGCTCCGCGACCTGACCGACCGCTACTGGGAGGCCCGCCTCGAGGCCAGCCCGCTGTTCGCCACCTTCCTGGGCGACCACCGCTTCGACGACCAGGTCGACGACCTGTCCGAGGCGGGCGACGCCGAGCGGCGCGCCTCCTGGGCCGGGTTCCTCGCTGAGGCCGAGGCCCTGGGCGACGAGGGCCTCGACGAGACCGACCGCGTCTCGCGGCGCCTGCTCGTGGAGGAGCTGGGCGACGCCATCGCCACCATCGATGCCCGCCTCGTCGAGCTGGCGAGCGACCAGATGCAGGGCATCCACGCCGAGCTGCTCACGATCGCCGGCCAGCTGCGGGCGGCCGAGCCGGAGCACGCGGCCATGGCGGTCGCCCGGGTCCGCCGCCTCGGCGACGCGCTCGACCAGGCCGCCGACCGCTACCGGGCGGGCCTCGCCGCCGGGCGCACGCCGGCCCGCACGTGCATCGACCGATCGATCAACCAGGTCGACGGGTACCTGCGGTCGCCGCTCGACGCCGACCCCTTCGCTGCGCTCGCCGGCCCCGAGGGCTGGGACGGCGAGGCCGCCTGGCGCGAGGAGTTGCGCGCGGCCGTCGCCGACGACCTCCGTCCGGCCTTCGCCCGCTACCGCGACGTGCTCGCCGACGAGCTGGCGCCGGCCTCCCGTCCCGACGACCGGCCGGGGCTGTGCTGGATCGACGGCGGCGAGGAGCTCTATCGGCAGCTGATCCACCTGCACACGGGCCTCGACCTCTCGCCCCAGGAGCTCCACGACATCGGCATGGAGGAGGTCACCGAGGACCTCCCGCCGCAGTACCGGGTGCTCGGGCAGCGAGCGTTCGGCACCCACGACCTCGGCGAGATCTTCGAGCACCTCCTCTCCGACGCCGACCTCCGCTATCGCGACGCCGACGAGCTCCTCGCCCACGCCACCGCGTGCCTCGACGACGCGAGCGCGGCGATCGGCGACTGGTTCGGGATCCTGCCCGAGGCGCCGTGCGTGCTGACGCCGGTGCCCGACTTCCTCGCCGCCGACGCCCCGGCCGCCTACTACACGCCGCCGGCGCCAGACGGCAGCCGACCCGGCGAGTACCACGTCAACCTGCACGACGCGACGGGTCGCGGGCGCGCCGAGACCGCCTCGATCGCCTTCCACGAGGCCATCCCCGGTCACCACCTCCAGCTCGCGATCGCCTCGGAGCGCACCGACCTCCCCGCCTTCCGCCGCCTCTCGTGGGGCCACACCGCCTACGTGGAGGGGTGGGCGCTCTACGCCGAGCGGCTCGCCGAGGAGATGCACCTGTACCGCACGGACGTGGACCGCCTCGGCATGCTCGCCTCGGACTCGTGGCGGGCGTGCCGGCTCGTGGTCGACACCGGGCTCCATGCCCTCGGGTGGACGCGCCAGCAGGCGATCGACTTCATGGTCGACCACGCGCCCGTGAGCCGCGAGGAGATCGAGACCGAGATCGATCGCTACATCGGGATGCCCGGCCAGGCGCTCGCCTACAAGGTGGGCCAGCGCGAGATCCTCCGGCTCCGCGCCGAGGCCGAGGCCCGCCTGGGCACCGCCTTCTCGCTGCCGGGCTTCCACGACGTCGTGCTGGGCGCGGCCACCGTCAGCCTGGCGGTGCTGGGCGAGCGGGTGCGGGTGTGGACCGGGACGTGAGCCGCCGGATGCGGTTCGCGGTCGCGACGGCGGTCGCCCTGGTCGCCGCGCTCGCCCTGCCGGGCATCGGCGGGGCGGCGCCCGACCAGCGCGCCTTCCCTCCGATCCGACCCACGCGGGTCCTCATCCTGGGCGACTCGGTGATGAAGGGGGCGGTGAGCGCCTATCCGGGCGCCCTCCCCGGCCGTGATGTCACCGTGAGCGCCGAGGTGAACCGCTCCACCGGCCAGGGCGCCGACGAGCTCGCCCGGCTCGGCACCGACTGGGACGTGGTGGTGATCCTGCTCGGCCACAACGACGGCGGCAGCCCCGGCGCGTTCCAGCCGGCGGCGCGGCGCATCCTCGACCAGCTGCGCGACGTCCGACTCGTCTCGTGGCTCACGATCCACGAGGTGCGGCCCTACTACCCCGGCGTCAACCAGTACATCGCCAGCCTGCGCGCCGACTACCCGAACCTCGTCGTCGGCGACTGGAACGCCGTCGCCGCCGCCAACCCCGGCGCGCTGGCGGGCGACGGCCTCCACCTCAACGGCGAAGGCGCCCGCCTGATGGCCGGCGTGGTGGCCGACCAGGTGGAGGCGGCCGAGGCGGGCTGGGCCCAGGCGCTCGATGCCCTCGCCCGGGCGGCCACGACGACGACCACGACCACCGCACCCACCACCACGACGACGGCCACCACGACCACGACGCGCCCGCCGACCACCACGACGACCACGACGACGGCGCCGACCACCACCACGGTCGCCCCGACCACCTCCGAGGCGGCCGAGGGCGCGGCGAGCCCACCGACCGCGAGCCCCGGCGAGGCGCGGCGCCCCTCGGGCGCCGACGACCGGACGCCCCTGGCGGTCGGCG
>JAGQSL010000398.1 GCA_020439525.1 Acidimicrobiales bacterium
CCGTACGAGGTCGACGTCTGGCGCCACAGCAGCGGCACGCTCGGGTTGTCGAGCTCGTCGGACACCATCGGGAAGTCGCGCAGCGACTCGTGCTTCTCGACGGTCAGGCGGCTGTGACCGTTCGGGAGCATGGCGACGGTGGTGGCCTGGTCGTCGTAGAGGATCGCGGCGTTGTCGGGGTGCACGGTGCGCACGTGGTACACCTCGAGGAAGGCGTCGACCATGAGCTTCCAGTTGCACGCCAGCGGGTGCACGACGGTGGCCACGGCCCGCATCGACGGCCCGTCGAGGTCGGCCATCTGGGCGGCCACCGGCCCCAGGTAGGTGCGGAGGTCCGCGGCGCCCGGGTCCTCGTTCACGAACACCCAGCCGTCGGACACCTCGCAGCGCACCGGCACCAGGCCGAGGGCGTCCTTGTCGAGGCCGGCGAAGCTGCGGGCGTCGGGCACCTGCTTCAGGGTGCCGTCGGTGCCGTAGGACCACGAGTGGTACTGGCAGGTGAGGCGCCGAGCCGTGCCGCACGCCTCGCGGGTGACCGGCGCACCCCGGTGGCGGCAGGCGTCGTAGAAGGCGCGCAGCACGCCGTCGTCGCCCCGCACGACCACGAGCGGCGCGCCCGAGCGGGTGGTGGTGCGGTACGAGCCGGGGTCGGGCCACTCGGACTCGTGGCCGGCGAACAGCCACGAGCGGGCGAACACGTGCTCGCGCTCGAGCTCGAACATCGCCGGATCGGTGTAGCGCTCGGTGGGGATGAGCGGCACGGGCACGGCGTCGGGCGGGGGCGCGGTGCGGCCCTTCTCGGCGGCGATGCGGGTGCGGATCCGTTCGTCGAGCGCTGCGTCCACGACTGCCCCTCGGCTCGGGCCCGTCGACCTCGACGAGCGTCCCCATCCGGCCGTCCCCGGACCGGAGTGAACATCGTAAACCATTCGGCGCTACGGTGGTGAACACTGTTAACCGCCACCCGTGGGGGAGCCATGCCCGTTCCGTCGACGCTGACCAGCGCGCCGCACCGCGACGTCGAGCTCAAGTTGGTGGCCGGCACCTGGCCCACCGACATCGGCGGCGAGGTGGTGTTCGGCAGCCCGCACCAGAGCGGGAACCTCCCGTACGCCATCTTCGACTTCGGGGCGATCTGCCGCCTGTCGCTCGAGCCCGGCGCCCGGGGGGCGGCGCCCGGCCGCTTCTCGTGGCAGAGCCGCACGATCGAGAGCCCGAGCAAGCGGCTGTACGACCGCCACCCGGAGGTGTTCGGCACCGGGCCCACCGGCTACACGTCGCCGTTCGGCCCGCCGAACTCGGCCAACACCGCGCCCCTGCCGTGGGGCGACAGGCTCTACATGACGTGGGACGCCGGCCGGCCCGTCGAGCTCGACCCCGACACGCTCGAGTTCATCGCCGAGGTCGGCCACGCCGACTCGTGGGGCGGCAGCTCGGTGCCGATCGGCGGCGTGCTGCCGTTCCTGCTGTCGACCGCCCACCCGGTGGCCGACCCCGAGCGCCACTGCCTCTGGACGGTGAAGCTCGACCTCGTGCTCGAACCGACCGTGGGCATGCAGCCCTCGGTGGTGCGGTGGGACCGCGACGGCACCACCGTGCAGCACTGGCCGCTGGAGGGCGTGAGCTTCGGCGGCTCGATCCACACCGTCAGCCAGACACGCGACTGGGTGATCCTCGCCGACTCCGGCAACTTCAAGCCCGACATGGACGAGATGGCGGGCGGCGTGCGCACCACCACCATCGACGCCGAGGTGCCGGTGTGGCTGATCCGCAAGGAGCAACTCGAGGGCCTGCCGTCGGGCACGCCGATCCGCCCGACCACCTTCACCATGGCCCCGCCCACCGGGCACTACTACGCCCGCTGGGACGACACCGATGGCGTCTCGGTGGTGTGGGAGGGCATGGACCTCATGGACCTCGCCCTCTACCTGCGGCCCGACGACGTCGACGTGCTCGGCCGGCCGATCGACCCCGGCGTGGCCGGTCTCTACAACATGGCGATGGCGCCCGAGACCATCTGCGAGGTGGTGTTCGACCCCAGCAGCGGCAAGGTGCTCGACCAGGGGGCGTTCCGCCAGGACTGGACGTTCAACCTGCAGCTCTCGGCGATGGACTGGAGCCTCGAGGGGACCACCCGCCCCACGCTCCACCACGTCAGCTACCAGGGCTGCCGCCCCGGGAGCATCAGCCGGCGCGCCGCCGAGCTCTACGCCGACCGGATCGACCTCGACCGGCTCCGCGAGGAGACGCCGGGTGCGCTGTGCTCGTTCGAGCGGGGGAGCATGGAGCTCAAGGCCCGCTGGGAGTACCCGGACCTCGGCGACCACATCACCTCACCGGCGTTCGTGCCCCGCGGCGCGGCGCCCGGGCGCTACGCGGGCGGCGAGCCCGGCGGCCACGACGGCTACGTGGTGCAGCCGGTGGCGAACGACGACGGCTTCCGGGTCGAGGTGTTCGACGCCGCGGCGGTGGGCGCGGGGCCGGTGGCGGTGCTGCGGGGCACGAACCGCGAGTGCATCCCGCTCGTGCTGCACTCGGCGTGGATGCCGGCGTTCCACGGGAGGGCGGACGCCGACCGGCTGCGCTTCGCCGACGAGCTTCGGCCCGAGGTGCTGGGCGCCCTGCCCGACGACCTGCAGGCCTCGGTGCGCGCCGTCGCCGACGAGTGCGACGCGCTGCTCTGAACTGCCGAGCGAACCGACCGACCGACCACGACCGAACGTGAACCAGGGGGACCGATGGCCGATCCGGCCGGCGTGCTGATCACCGGCGGCACCGTCGTCGACGGGCGGGCGAGCGCGCCCCAGCCCGGCACCGACGTGCTGCTCGTGGGCGACCGCATCGAGTCGGTGGGCCCGACCGCGGCGGCGCGCGCCGAGGCCGTGAGCGGGGAGGTGCAGCGCATCGATGCCACCGGCCGCACGGTCATGCCCGGGCTCATCG
>JAGQSL010000399.1 GCA_020439525.1 Acidimicrobiales bacterium
GCCCTGTGGGCGTGCTACCAGCAGCACTACGGCGGGTTCGCCGGCCTGCGCGAACCGCTCGAGTGGGACGCGGACACCCTGGCGTTCCGCGCCGTGCTCGAGGAGGCGTTCGAGCGCGCGCTGCGCGCCGAGCACACCCAGGCCCTTCCGGCCGACCCGGTCACCGCCCTGCGCGTGATCGCCGAGTGGTCGGGTCCGCCGCTGGCCGCCACCGTCGGGCGCGAGGGCCAGCGCCAGCACCTCGTCGAGGTGGCGATCCACCGCAGCGCGTACCAGTGCAAGGAGGCCGACGGGCACACGTTCGCGATCCCTCGGCTCGATGGCCCGGGGCGCGCGGCGCTCATCGCCATCCAAGCCGACGAGTACGGCAACGGCGTGCCGGGCGAGGCCCACGCCGAGCTGTTCGCCCGGGCCATGGCCGAGCTCGGGTTGGACCCGTCGTACGGCGCCTACGTCGACCGACTCCCCGGCTCGACCCTGGCCACCGACAACCTGGTCTCGATGTTCGCCCTGCACCACCGGCTCCGGGGCGCGCTGGTGGGGCACCTCGCCCTCTTCGAGATGTGCTCGGTCACCCCGATGTCGCGCTACCTCTCGGCGGCTCGGCGCGTCGGCGGCCTGCCGGCCCTCGAGCGGTTCTACGAGGTGCACGTCGAGGCCGACGGCCACCACAGCCGCCTGGCGCTCGACGAGATGGTGGCCCCGATGGCCGCCGCCCACCCCGAGCTGGCCGGCGACATGGTCTTCGGCGCCGCCGCGCTGGCCCGCGTCGAGTCGCGATTCGCCCGCCACCTGCTCCGCTCCTGGGACGCGGGCGAGACCTCGCTCCTGCCCGAGCGGACCGCACCGCCACCGAGGCCCGAGGCCACGCCCGCCTCGCCGTCGGCGCCGTCGCCCGCCCGGCGGCCACGCCACCGGCGCCGGCCGGCGACCGCCGCGTGACCGACGTCCCCGTCCGGGTGGGTATCGCTCACCCGGAGGCTGGGTACCGGGCGCCCGTGGACCTGCTCCGAGCTGTCATCGGCACCGCCGCGGGCCGACGCGCCCGCCGTCGCCTCCTCGAGGAGTGGGAAGGGCGCCTCGACGGCGCCTGGTCCTCGTTCTGCGACGAGGCGTGCGGGTGACGGGTCGGGAGATCTGGCCCGGCGACCCCTTCCCCCTCGGAGCCACCTGGGACGGCCGGGCCACCAACTTCTCGCTCTTCTCCGAGCACGCCACCGGCGTGGAGCTGTGCCTGTTCCACGACGACGGCCAGGGGGGCGAGGTGGAGGAGCGCGTGCCGGTCGGCTCGTGCACCGCGTTCCACTGGCACGTCGCCCTGCCCGGCGTCGGGCCCGGCCAGCGCTACGGCTACCGGGTCCACGGCCCCTGGGCGCCCCACGAGGGCCACCGCTTCAACCCGGCCAAGCTCCTGATCGATCCGTACGCCCTCGCCATCGACGGCCTCGTCGACGAGGCGGCGGCCAGCGTGCTGCCGTACGTGCCCGGCGGCCCCGATGCGGACCTCGAGCTCGACCACGAGGACTCGGCTCCCGCCGTCCCCAAGGGCGTCGTGGTCGATCCCGGGTTCGATTGGGAGGGGGATCGCCCGCCCGGCACGCCCCTCGACCGCTCGGTCATCTACGAGGTCCACGTGAAGGACCTGACCCAGCGCCACCCCGACGTGCGCGAGGACCTCCGGGGCACCTACGCGGGCCTGGCGTCGGACGCGGCGATCGCTCACTTCTCGGACCTCGGGGTCACCGCGGTCGAGCTGCTCCCGGTGCACCACATCGCGTCCGAGGGCTTCTTGCGCGAGAAGGGCCTCACCAACCACTGGGGCTACTCGACGATCGGCTACTTCGCCCCCCACAGCGCATACGCGGCGACCGGTTCGCGAGGCGAGCAGCTCCGCGAGTTCAAGGGGATGGTGAAGGCCCTCCACCGGGCGGGCATCGAGGTGATCCTCGAC
>JAGQSL010000400.1 GCA_020439525.1 Acidimicrobiales bacterium
CCTGCATGACGCCGATGGCCCGCGCCGCCGTCTGGAGCCGGCAGTTCTCGAAGCCGGCCATCTAATAGTAGAAGCCGCGTCCCATGCCGCCGTCCATGCCGATCAGGTTCTCGGCCGGCACGAACCAGTGCTCGAAGGCGATCTCGTAGGAGTGCATCCCGCGGTAGCCGATCGTGTCGATCGGGCGGCCCTCCATCTTCCCGCCGCCGGCCGCCCCGCCCTCGGCCCGCTGGACGAGCTCGAAGCCGTGGCTGTCGCCGCGGTCCTTGGGGACGATGAACATCGACAGGCCGCGGTGGCCGATCGAGCGGTCGGGGTCGGTGCGGGCCAGCACGAGCAGCACGTCGGCGCGGGCGCCGAAGGTGCACCACGTCTTGACGCCGTTGATGAGCCAGCCGCCGTCGGTGGGCGTGGCGGTGACCTTCACGCCGGCCACGTCGGAGCCGTAGTCGGGCTCGGTCACGGCCACGGCGTTCATGACCTCGGCGGTGGCCAGCTTGGGCAGCCACTCGTGCTTCTGCTCCTCGGTGCCGCCGGCCATGAGGGCCCGGGCGAGGATCTCGGGACGGGTGATGAGCGAGCCGCCGGCGCCGAGCGAGCCTCGCGAGAGCTCCTCGGTGGTGACCACCATGCCGATGTACTCGCCCTCGCCGCCCTCGCCGTAGCCGCCGTACTCGGCGGGGATGGACAGGCCGAACGCGCCCATCTCGGCGAGGCCCTCGACGATGTCCTCGGGGATGTCGCCGTTGGTGCGGTGGATGTGCTCGGCGCGCGGGGCCAGCTCCTGCTCGGCGTAGCGGCGGAACGTGTCCTGCACGAGCTCGAAGTCGCCGTCGAGGTGGCGGGGCCCCGGGTCGGTGATCGAGGCGACGAAGTCGGGTGCCTTGAAGGTGGCGATGAAGTCGCGGGCGCCGTCGAGCGCCCCGGCGTCGACGCCCCACTCGGCCTCGCGCCCGAACACCTTGCCGGCGAGCTCGGCGACGGCGTCGGCGATGAAGGCGCACGTGATCTTGCCCTCGGTCTCGCCCTTGCCGCCGTAGTCGAGCAGGCCCTTGCCGGTAGCGACGGCCGACGCGGCGTGGGCGACGTCGTAGGCGAGCACCTGGTTGGCGTCGATCGACGTGGCGGCCAGGCGGCCGACGGCGGCGTCGACGACCTTGGAGGCGAGGTCGAGGACGGAGGCGGCGGAGGCGAGATCCGGAGCGGTCATGGGTCCGGATCGTACCGACGCGCTCCCAGGTCGCTCACATCGACGGACCGTGTCGTCGCCGCTGTCGTCAGGCCGGGTGACCGGTGAGCGGCTCGGCCTCCGACGTGGCCCGCCACCCCTCGAGCCAGGCCAGGAGCTCGGCGAGGGGGAGCGGCCGGGCGAGGTGGAAGCCCTGGGCCAGGTCGCAGCCGAGGCGGCGCAGCAGCGCCAGGTCATCGGCGTGCTCCACGCCCTCGGCCACCACCCGCAGGCCCAGGTTGTGGCCGAGGTCGATCATCGAGCGGACGATCGTGAACTCCTCCGAGCGCCGGTGCATGCCGCTCACGAACGACCGGTCGATCTTCACCTCCTGCAGCGGGAGGTCGCGTAGGTAGGTGAGCGAGGAGTAGCCGGTGCCGAAGTCGTCGATCGCCGTGCTGATCGCCCAGCTCGCCGAGCGCGGTGAACACCTCGCTGGGCCAGGCTCGGATCGTCCATCAGCTCGGTCTCGGTGAGCTCCAGCACCAGCTCGCGCGGCGGCAGGTCGCGGCGGCGCAGCTCGCGCTCGAGCGTGGGCACCAGCTCGGGGTCGTAGAGGTTGCGCACCGAGAGGTTCACGGCGAGGCCGATGCGGTGGCCGGCCCGCCGCCAGCGATCGGCGGCCGCCAGCCCCTCGCGGATCACCCAGCGGGTGAGCGGCTGGATCGCCCCGGAGAGCTCGGCCAGCTCGATGAACTGGTCGGGCCCGACGAGGCCGAGGCGCGGGTGGTTCCAGCGCACGAGGGCCTCGGCGCGCACCGCCTCGCCGGTCCGCAGGTCGATGCTCGGCTGGTAGTGCAGCTCGAACTGGCCCTCGGCGAGGGCGCCGGGCAGGTCGCCGATGAGCGACAGCCGCTCGACGCTGCTGCGGTCGTGCTCGGCGGCGTACACCGCCGAGCCGGTGCCCGAGCGCTTGGCCATGTACATGGCGACGTCGGCGCGCTGCACGAGCGTGGACACGTCGCCGGCATGCCCGGGGAACAGGGCGATGCCCACCGAGGCGTTGGTCTGGAGGCGCACGTCGTCGATGAGGAAGGGCTCGACCAGCGCGGCGCGGATCCGCTCGGCGACCATCCGCGCGCCCCGCTCGTCCACCGTCCCGGCCAGCACGACCGCGAACTCGTCGCCCCCGAGCCGGGCGACGAGCGCGTCGTCGAACGCGGCGGTGAGCCGATCGCCGACGCCCCGGAGGAGCTGGTCGCCGACCTGGTGGCCGAGCGCGTCGTTGACCTCCTTGAACTGGTCGAGGTCCATGACCAGCAGCGCCACCTGCTGGGCCCGTTCGGGGGCCTCGCGCACCGCCCGGTGGAGCTCTTGGTCGAACAGGCGGCGGTTCGGCAGCCCGGTGAGCCCGTCGTAGAGGGCCTGGCGACGCAGGGCCTCCGAGGCGGCGACGGCGTCGGTCACGTCTTGGAGGGAGATGGCGATCGAGCGGTCGGGGAGCGGGAACGCCCGCAGGGTCACCACTCGCTGCTCGGCGCCCTCGGGCCGAACGATGAGGTCGTCGACCCGCAGCGGCACGCCTCGCTCGACCACCCGCGCCAGGCGGTCGCGCAGCCGGCTGCCGGCGAGGGCGGGGAACGCCTCCTCGACGGTGGCGCCGATCAGCGAGAACAGGTCGCGGCGCATCAGCCGCTCGGCGGCGGGGTTGGCGGCCTGGAGGCGCAGCACCGGCACACCGTCGCCGGCTCCCTCGTCGCGGCGCAGCACCAGCAGGGCCTGGTCGATGCGATCGACGATGTCCGCGTACTGGTTGACCCTGGCCTCGATCTGGACCCGGTCGGTCACGTCGATGCTCATGCCCCGCAGGGCGACGGGGCTGCCGGCGCCGTCGACCGAGACGGTGACGCGGTCGTGGAGGTGCACCCAGCGGCCGTCGGCGGCCCGGAAGCGGTAGCCGACCTCGTGATCGATGCCGAGGGCCACGGCGCGGGCCACCGCGTCGGTGGTGGGCTGCAGGTCGTCGGGATGGAGGTTCGCCCGCCAGAAGCCCGGTGCGAGCCACTCCTCCTCGCTCCACCCGAGCATGGTGGTGGCCCGTTGGTTGACGAACGTGAAGCGATCGTCGCCCGGGTCGCGCACCCACAAGATGGCGTCGAGGTTGTCGACCACCGTGTCGAGTCGCTGGCGGACCCGGCCCTCCACGGCGGCGAGCTTGCCGACGGTGATGGCGATCATCAGGCCCGTGACCCCGTAGCTGGCGATGAGCTGCTCGAACTCGGCGATCGGTCGAGCGGCGTCGATGGCGACGAGGCCGAGGAACCCGAACGTCCAGGTGACCAC
>JAGQSL010000401.1 GCA_020439525.1 Acidimicrobiales bacterium
CCGCCGACCTCGTGCTCGGCAAGGCGTCGGGCCGGCCCGTCGCGGTGATCCGCGGCGTCGACGAGCGCTGGTTCCGCACCAGCAGCGTGCGCGACGAGATCGTGCGCGACCCGGCGGAGGACCTGTTCCGCTAGCCGGCGTCGCGCTGGCGGAAGAACTCGAGCACCGCCGCGCTCCCCGCGGCGAGGTCGGTCCAGGGCGTCCAGCCGAGCTGCATCTCCGCACGGGAGGCGTCGAGCGAGGATCGGGCCAGCTCGCCGGGTCGAGCCTCGGCGGAGACGGCGGGGCGGTCGACCTGGGCCACGCGCGCCATCGTGGCGTACAGCTCGTTCACCGAGGTCTCGATGCCCGTCCCGATGTTGATGATGAGGCCGTCGCCCTTGTGGGCCGCCCGCACGAAGGCATCGACCACATCGTCGACGAAGACGTAGTCACGGGTCTGGGCGCCGTCGCCGAAGATGGTGCACGGCTCGTCGCGCAGCAGGCGGCCGGCGAAGATCGCCACCACGCCGGCCTCCCCGTGGGGGTCCTGGCGGGGCCCGTACACGTTGGCCAGCGCCAGCGCGGTGAACTCCAGCTGGTGCAGCTCGCGGTAGGCGAACAGGTAGTCGCCCACCACCTTCTTGGTGATGCCGTAGGGCGACAGCGGCTGCTGGGGGTGCGACTCCTTGGCCGGCAGGTCCTCGTCGGCCACCGCGCCGTAGATGGTGCCGCCCGACGAGGCGAAGACCACCTTCCGGGCGCCCGCACGACGGGCGCCCTCGAGCACGTGCAGGCTCCCGATCACGTTGATCATGGCGTCGTGCACCGGGTCGCTCACCGACACCCGAACGTCGATCTGGGCCGCCAGGTGGAACACCACCTCGGGCTTGCGCCGCTCGATCAGCTCGACGAGCGCGCCGTCGCGGATGTCGAGGCGGTGGAAGTTGAAGCGGTGGTCGGGGTTGGCCCGGGCGTCGGCGAGGTTCGCCATCGACCCGCTCGAGAGGTCGTCGACCACGTCGACCTCGTGGCCCTCGGCCAGCAGCCGGTCGACCAGCGTCGACCCGATGAACCCCGCCCCACCCGTGACCAGTGCCCGCACCTCAGGAACCCTCCTCGTCGACCTCGACCTCGACCTCGAGGTGCTCGTCGATGCCGAGCGTGCCGCCCGACATCCGCAGCCCCGCTCCCACCACGGCGCCCTGCCCGAGCACGGCGACGTCGTCGACCCGGGCGTCGGCGGCCACGTGGGCGCCGGGGCCCAGGATCGCCCGCTCCACGGTGGCCCCGCCCTCGACGTGGGCGCCGGCCATCAGCACCGAGCCCCGCACGGTGGCGCCGGCCTCGACGACCGCGCCCTCGCCGACCACCGAGCGCAGCACGGTGGCCTCGGGCGAGACCTTGGCCCCCGGGTGGATCCCGTCGCGCCGCTCGCCCCGCAGGCCCTTCAAGAGGTCCATCTGGGCCTCGAGGTACTTGGCGGGGGTGCCGGTGTCGATCCAGTAGGTGTCACCGGCCATGGCGTAGAGCGCGCCGTCGGCCACCATCGCCGGGAAGACCTCTCGCTCGATCGAGACCTTGCGGCCGTCGTCGATCCGCGCGAGCACCGCCGGCTCGAGGACGTAGGTGCCGGCGTTGATGAGGTCGGTGGGCGCCTCCTCGCGCAGCGGCTTCTCCACGAACGCCTGCACTCGGCCGTCGGCATCGGTGGGGACCACGCCGAAGGCCGACGGATCCTCGACGCGGTGCAGGGCGATGGTGCCCTCCCCGCCGTGGGCGTCGTGGAACGCGACGAGGGCACCCAGGTCGAGGTCGGTGAGCACGTCGCCGTTGACCACCACGAAGCGCTCGTCGATGCCGGCGTCGAGGGCGGCGAAGCGGATGGCGCCCGCCGTGTCGAGCGGCTCGGGCTCCACCGCGTAGTGGACCTCCACGCCGGCGCAGGTGCCGTCGGGGTAGGCATCGCGGAAGGCGTCGGGACGGAACCCCATGGAGAGCACCGCGTCGGTGATCCCGTTGTCGGCGAGGTGCTCGAGCACGTGCTCGATCATCGGCCGGTTCAGGATCGGCAGCATCTGCTTGGGCGTGTTGAGGGTCAGCGGGCGCAGGCGGGTGCCGAACCCGCCGACGAGGACGACCGCCTTCATCCGGCGCCCGTTCCGCTGCCACCGTCGGTGCTGGTGTCGGAGCCGTCGGGCGACACCGGGACCGTCACGTCGGACGAGCCGCTGTCGCTCGAGGGCGTGGGGCTGCCGTCGACCGCGCCCAGCGTCTGGATCTCCGAGGCGGTCGAGGGCGCGGGGATGTCCTTGCTGCCCTTCACCACGTACGCGAGGGTGAACGCCCCGCCGTCCTCGGTGAAGGGCACCGAGCCGAAGTCCTTGGTGAAGATCTTGTCGGGCTTGGTGCCCTCGGCGGACACCGCATCCTTCCAGTGGGCCAGCACGACCTCGCCGGGCTTGCCGCCGCAGGTCGTCTCCCCCTCCTTGACCGTCGTGCCGCCGTCTTCGGTGGTGGTCCCGGCGGGCAGCTGGAAGCCGGCGTCGGTGACCGTGAAGCTCACCTGCTTGAAGAACTTGCCCATGGTGGCGCGATCGCCGGCGGCCGAGCGGGTGAAGGGGTGGATGTGGATGAGCCCGTCGCCGTGGGTGTGGATGCCCTCGACATCGGTGGGACCGTCTTGGAGGGCCGTGATCTCCTTGCCGCACACGTTGACCGCGAAGGCGGCGTGCCAGTGGTCCGACGGGTTGCCGTCGCCGAGGTTCGCCCGCGGCGGCGTGGCGTTGTCGCCGCCGCCGCCGTTCTTGTCGCGGGCGAACACGACGATGCCGATGCCCAGCGCCACGATGGCCACGATGGCCACGACGAACAGCCAGTTGCGCTGCTTCGCGCTGGCGTCGGACTGGTGGCCCGAGCCGCTCTTGGCGGCGACGCGGGCGACCTTCTTGGCCGAAGAGGAACCTGCCATAGGCGCATCAACCTACTTGCCGGAGCGGTGCCCCCAGGATTCGGGTCGAGCGCCTGCCAGCTCGGCGAAGAGGTCGTGGTAGGCGGCCCCGACGGCGGCCGGCGACGCCCAGCGCTCCACGAATCGGCGCCCCGCGTCGCCCATGCGCCGGGCGTCGTCGGGCGCCTCGATCAGCTGCACCAGGGCCTTGGTGAAGCGTTCGGCGTCGTCGGGCGGGACGGCCACCCCGGCCCCGGCCGCCTCGACGGTCCGGGCCACCTCGGTGCCGGGGTCGACCGAGGCCACCACCGGGCGCCCGGCGGCGAGGATCGTGTAGAGCTTCGACGGGACGCTCGAGCGGGCCAGCCCGGTGCGCAGGGGCACCACGTGGATGTCGGCCGCCGCCGCGACCTCCCCCAAGCGGTCGGCCGGCTGCATGTCGACGAAGCGGACGTTGGGCAGCCCGGCCGCCGCCTGCTCCAGCCCGGGCCGCGCCGAGCCGCCACCGTTGATGACGAAGGCGACGTCGGGATCGTGGGCGAGGTGGGTGGCGGCGGCGAGCACCAGGTCGAGCGACTGCGAGAGCCCCACGTTGCCGGCGTACATCACCACCGTCTTGCCCTCGAGGCCGAACTCGCGCCGGTAGGCATTGTCGCGCTCGCCCGGTCGGATGCGGTCGGTGTCGATGAAGTTCGGGATCACCCGGACCTTCGCCGGGTCGGCGGCGGGGCGTCGTCGGCCGGCGAGCTTGGCGGCCACGTTGTCGCGCAGGTCGTCGGAGAGCACCGTGACGGCGTCCGCCCGCAGGTACGTCTCGCGCTCGAGCCACGAGGCGAAGCGGATGACCCGAGGGTCGGTGATGGCACCCAGCTCGACGGCCACGTCGGGGAAGACGTCTTGGATGTTGAACACGAACGGCGCCCGGTGGGCGCGGGCGGCGGCCCAGCCGGCCGCGCCCAGGGTGAGCGGCGGAGACATGGCGAGGACCACGTCGGGGGTGGCCCGCGAGACGAGCCCCGCCAGGCCCGTCAGCGCGGTGAACCCACCGAACGCCAGCGCTCGGGCCGGGATGTTCCGCTTGTCGGTGGGGAACGGGTGCACGCGGGTGATCCGCCCCCACGGCCGCTCCTCGTGGCGGACCACCTGCCCCTCCCAACCGGTCTCGATGGCGTGGTGCTGGTACCAGGGCAGCGAGGTGACCACGTGGAGGCGGTCGCCGAGCTCGGCGAGCTGGTGGGCGATCTCGGTCATCACCACGCCGGTGGGCGCCAGGTCGGGCTCGAAGTGCGGGCACAGGACGAGGACGTTCATCTCACCCCAGTCTCCCCCACGTCGAGGGCCGCCCGGTAGCCGGCGGCGAGGGCGCCCGCGGCCCGATCCCAGGTGAACGAGGCGGCCCGCACCCGTCCGGCGGCGGCGAGCGTCGCCGCCACCGTCGGTTGATCGAGCACTCGGGCGAGCGCGCCGCACCACCGCTCCACGTCGCCGGGGGGCACCTTCAAGCCGGCGTCACCCACCACCCAGGGCAGCGCAGTCGCGTCGCTCACCACGACCGGGACCCCAGCGGCCATCGCTTCGAGCGCCGGCGCGCCGAAGCCCTCGAAGCGGCTCGGCACGGCCACCACCGATGCGGCGGCGTAGAGGGCCCGAAGGTCGTCGGCGGGGATCCGACCGGTGCGGCGCACCTGGTGACCGACGCCCGAGCTGCGGATCGCCGCCACCACCTCGCCCTCGACCGGTCCGGCCCCGCCCGTGAGCACGAGCGTGGCCTCGGGGCGAGAGCGGGCCAGCCGGGCGAAGGCGGCCACCAGGGTCCGGTGGTCCTTGTGGGCGTAGGTGATGGCCGGGTAGAGCACCACCTGCTCGCCGAGCCGGTACCGGGCCCGCACGTCGGCGACGCGGGCGGGCGGCACCGGCGTCGGCGGCTCGATGCCGTGGGGCACGGTGCGCACCCGGGCTCGGTCGATGCCGAGGCGGGACACCACCTGGGCTCCCGTCGGGTCCGACGGGGTGAACACCGCGGCGGCGCGGCGCACCGATCTCGGCAGCATCGTGGCCAGCCACCGGCGCTTGGTCGCCGAGAAGTTCTCCGGCATCACGAGCGGCTGCAGGTCGTGGACGGTCAGCGCCGACCGGATGCGCCCCACGGCCGGCCCGGGCGGCACGACCCCGCCGGCGTGGTGGAGGAGGTCGATGCTGTGCCCGGCCGCCTGGCGGGCGAGCCAGGTGGCCTCGTAGGCGACCCGCTCGGCCTTGCGATGGCCGTCGATGCGCGTGGTGACCGTGGGGTACGCGGCCGCGAGGTCGGGGTGGGCGTCGACGAAGGGCGCGAGAGCGAAGAGGGTGAGGCGCAGGTCGGACGGGCGGGCCTCGGCGAGCCCGCGCAGCAGCCGGGTCGTGTACTCCTCGCTGCCGCCGACCACCCCCGGCACGAGCCAGAGGAGGTTCACGCCGATGCGGCGGGGCCCGCGGGCGTCGACGCTCACGCCGCCGCCTCCCGGTAGGCCGCCGCGGTCAGCTCGGCGGTGCGGGCCCACGAGGCCTCGGCCGCTCGGAGTCGGCCCCGCCGGGCGAGGTCGGCCGCGAGGGCCCCGTCGTCGAGGATCGCCGCCAGCGCCTCGCCGATGGCGTCGGGGTCGAGCGGATCGACCAGCAGTGCCGCCCCGCCGGCCGCCTCCTCCGTGGCCGTGCCCGCCGAGGTCACCACCGGTGCGCCCTGGGCCATGGCCTCGAGCACGGGCATCCCGAACCCCTCGCGCCGGCTCGGGAAGCAGAACGCCGCGGCCCCGGCGTAGAGCGCCGGGAGGTCCGAGGGCGCCACCCAGCCGAGTCGGCGCACGGTGACCCCCGCCCGCTCCAGCGCGTCGATCTTCGGACCGGCGTCCTCGTTCCACCCGTCGGGGCCCACGAGCACCAGCTCGACGTCGCGCCCGGCGAGCGCACGAGCCCCCTGGAGCAGGCCCCCCAGGTTCTTCCGTGGCTCGAAGGTGCCGACGAACAAGACGTAGGGCCG
>JAGQSL010000402.1:0-346 GCA_020439525.1 Acidimicrobiales bacterium
GGTGGCGGTTCGGGGCTCGGCCGGTGCCGGGTAGGAGCGGACCATGGCCCCCGCTCCCCTCGTCCGCACGGTCGACGCCCTCCTCGAGCTCACCGTCGTCCCCTCGTTCAGCCGGCTCGGTCCGGCGATCCGCGGCCCGCTCGCCGGCTGGACCGATCCGCCCGACGACGTCCTCGCCGGGCGCCGGGTCGTGGTGACCGGGGCCACCTCGGGGATCGGGGCGGCGATCGCCCGCGCGACCGCGGCCCTCGGGGCCGAGGTGGTGCTCGTCGGGCGCAGCACCGAGCGGGGCGGCGCGGTCCGTTCGCAGATCGAGACGGCCGGCGGCACCGCCACCTTTCGCCGA
>JAGQSL010000402.1:404-4249 GCA_020439525.1 Acidimicrobiales bacterium
CGCCCTGGTGCACGATGCCGGCGCCCTCCTCGAACGCCGCCAGACGTCGTCGACGGGCGTGGAGGTCACGTGGGCGACCATGGTCGTGGCCCCGCACCTGCTCACCCGACGGCTCGCCGACCGCGTGGACCGGGCGATCTGGATGTCGTCGGGCGGCATGTACCTCCAGGCGCTCGACCTCGACGACTGGGGATGGGCGCGCCGGCCGTGGGACGGCACCCGCGCCTACGCCCAGGCCAAGCGAGCCCAGGTCGACCTGGTGGCCGTCACGGCCGAGCGGGCCGAGTGCCCGATCTCGGTGGCGATGCACCCGGGCTGGGCCGACACGCCCGGGGTGACCGACTCGCTGCCGGGCTTCGCCCGGGTGATGGGACCGCTGCTGCGGACGGCCGAGCAGGGAGCCGACACCGCCACCTGGCTCACCGCCCTCCCCCACGACGAGCTGCGACCCGGCGCGCTCTACCTGGACCGTCGGCCTCGGGGCACGGTCCGCTGGCCGGGGACGGCCACCTCCCCCGCCGACCGGGCCCGCCTGCGGTCGCTGGTGGACCGCCAGGCGGGGCTGGGCTGAGCCGGCCACGCTTCGCTGTCACCCCCTCGGGGGAAGATGGAGCCATGTCCACCTGGTCGTCCTTCGAAGCCGCCGAGCCCGAGCTCGCCGGCCGCGCCCGTGCCCTCCTCACCGCCACCACGAACTGCGTCCTCGGCACCCTGCGGGCCAATGGCTCACCCCGCCTGAGCGGGATCGACCCGTTCTTCGTCGGCGGCGAGCTGCACCTCGGCTCGATGCCGGGTGCCCGCAAGGCCCACGACCTGCAGCGCGATCCACGGCTCGCCCTCCACGGCGTGCCGTGGGAGTCCCGCCGCCCGAAGGAGGGGGCCAGCGATCCGGGCGAGGCCGACGCCAAGCTCACCGGCCGGGCCGTGGAGATCCCCCACGACGAAGCGGTGCGGACCATGGCCGCCCACTTCGCCGAGCTCGGGGTCGATGCGCCCGCCGAGGGCCACCTCTTCCGGGTCGACCTCGAGACCGTGGTCGTGGTCTTCGTCGAGGACGACGAGCTCGTCATCGACCGCTGGTCCGAGGCCGAGGGGCGGGTCACGGTCCGGCGCGGCTGAGCCGCGCTCGTCGTTCGCCCAGGGGTCAGTAGGCCCGGGCCACCACGGCCACCACGCCGGGCTCGTCCTCGCTCGCCGGCACCTGGCCGTCGGGCGTCTGCAGGCACCGCACCGTGATGGCGTCCTGGGCGAGCACGGCTTCGCCCTGCTCGCCCAGCGTCGCCCAGGGGATGCGGGCGAAGCCGACCTGGGCCGCCTCGCGGGCCTCGTCGATGGTGGTGACCTCGGCGGTGCGCTCGTCGCGCCGGCGCGTGGCCGCGCCGAGGAGATCGGCCTGCACGGCATCGAGCACGCCGGGGATGGTGGCGGCCACGCCGTCGACCGTCGCCTGGGACTTCTCGCCCGTGTCGCGCCGCACCACCGTGACCTCGCCGTTCGCCAGATCGCGAGGGCCCACCTCGATGCGAACGGGCACCCCCTTGAGCTCCCAGTCGGTGGCCCGCCGCCCGAACGACGTGTCGGTGCGGGCGTCGAGCTTGGCCCGCACCCCGGCCGCCCGCAGCTCGTCGACGAGCCGACCGGCGGCCTCGGCGGCGCCGTCGGCATCCTTGATGACGAGCACGACCACCTGGGTGGAGGCCAGCCGAGGCGGGATGCGGAGCCCGGCGTCGTCGCCGTGGCACATGATGAGCCCGCCCATCATCCGCGTCGACACGCCCCAGCTCGTGGTCCAGCAGGTCTGCTGGGTGCCCTCCGCGTCCTGGTAGGCGATGTCGAACACCTTGGCGAAGTTCTGGCCGAGCTCGTGGCTGGTGCCCATCTGGAGCGCCTTGCCGTCGCCCATCATCGCCTCGCACGCCAGGGTGTTGATGGCGCCGGCGAAGCGCTCCTGGCGGGTCTTGCGACCGATCAGCACGGGCATGGCGAGCACGTCGACCATGAAGTCGCGGTACACGTCGTGGAGGATCTGGACGGCATAGGCCGCAGCGTCGGCCTGGGTGGCGTGCGCGGTGTGGCCCTCCTGCCAGAGGAACTCGGAGGTGCGCAGGAAGATCCGGGTCCGCAGCTCCCAGCGCACCACGTTGGCCCACTGGTTGAGCAGCAGGGGCAGGTCGCGGTGGCTCTGGATCCACTTGGCCATGAACTCGCCGATGACCGTCTCGCTCGTGGGTCGCACCACCACGGGCTCCTCGAGCTCCTTGCCGCCGGCGTGGGTCACGACCGCCAGCTCCGGGCTGAAGCCCTCCACGTGCTCGGCCTCGCGCGTGAGGTAGCTCTCGGGGATGAACAGCGGGAAGTAGGCGTTCTCGGCCCCGGCGTCCTTGATGCGTGCGTCGACCTCGGCCTGCATGCGCTCCCACAGCGAGTAGCCGTAGGGGCGGATCACCATCGTGCCCCGCACCGGCCCGTTGTCGGCCAGCTCCGCCTTCGCCAGCACGTCCTGGTACCAGCGGGGGAAGTCGTCCGCCTGGGGGGTGAGCACGGGAGCCTTGGCCATGGCGGGCGAGCGTACCCGGGCCGGTCGCGCGCCCCGGTCGGAGATCCCCGCGCCCGCCTGTCGCGGTCAGTTGTTGCCGGTCGAGAAGCCGCAGTGCTCCTGCGCGTACCGGTCGAGCTCGATGGCGGCACCGCTCGCCGGACCGATCTCCTCGTCGTCGAACATGGCGTCCACGACCTCGTCGAGCGACCCCGCCGCGCGGAGGTCGGCCTCCAGACGGCTCGTGAAGTCGCGCAGCGTCGTCAGCTGCTCGGCCATCTCGGGGACGGCGGGGATCGCGACCTCGTAGGCCTGGACCGCCGCACCGAGGTTCTCGAGCAGGAACCGCCGGAGCTCCTCGGGATCGCCCGAGTCGGCGACCTGCCCGGCCTGGACGTCGAGGTCGGCGATGCCGCGCAGCGCCGAGCACTCGGCGCTCGCCGGATCCACGACCGCGTCGTCGTCGCCGGGCTCGGCGGCCTCGTCGTCGTCGGGCTCGGGGGCCTCGAGGTCGCTGACCTCGCGCTCGCTTGCTCCGAGCACGCCGTCGACCAGCCCGCGGCCTCCCCCGTCGTCGGAGCCACCGCACCCGACGAGCGCCAGGACCGACGCCACGACCAGGACCACCGCGAACCGCCGCATGGCGGCGCACCCTAGGCCACGGCGCGCCCCTCGTCTCGCGTTGCCCCGGAGCGGGCATCCTGGTCCCATGGGCCGCGAGATCCGCCACGAGACCTGGGACGGCGGCGGGCGCTACGTGCTCGTCATCGACGACGAAGCGGTCGGCGAGCTCGACCACCGCGACGCCGGCGGGCGCCGGACGATGCACCACACCGGCATCCGCCCCGAGCACGAGGGCCGTGGGCTCGCAGCTCAGCTGGTGCGACGGGCCCTCGACGACGCGCGAGCAGACGGCTTCACGGTGGTCCCCACCTGCTGGTACGTGGCCCGCTACCTCGAGCGCCACCCCGACGACGCCGACCTCCTCGCCGTCGATCGCTGACCGCGTTCGGCGCGTCGCCCGGCATCCTGGGTCGATGGCGATCGAGATCACCCACGAGGCCGACGGCGACCGAGGCCGCTACCACCTGCTCGTCGATGGTGCCGAAGCCGGCGAGCTCGACTACCGGATGCACGAGGGTCGGCGGGTCTTCGTCCACACCGGCGTGCGAGACGAGTACGAGGGCCAAGGGCTCGCCGGCCAGCTCGCCGCACGCGTGCTCGACGATGCCCGGGCCGAAGGCCTCCAGATCGTCCCGCTCTGCCCCTACGTGCGCGGCTACCTCGAGCGCCACGACGAGTACGCCGA
>JAGQSL010000403.1 GCA_020439525.1 Acidimicrobiales bacterium
GCCGCCTATCCGCGCGAGTCCTTAGTCGGCGTCGGTCGCGGCCGCCCTGCCGATGCGGACGATGGTGCGCTCCACGGTGGCGTCGGCGAGTGCGAGGAGGCGGTGCCCGTCATCCCATCGGAGGTCCGCCGAGACGATGCCAGGTTCCACCTCGTCGGCGGTGAAGATGGGCGGCGGATCGGCTCGGGCGGCGATCAGCGCGTCGGTCGGGGAGCTGAAGGTGATCCCGATCTCGGTGCGCAGACCGAGATCCTCGGCCAGGTCCACGGGCTCGATGGCCCGCAACGTGGCGCCCCTGTCGATCTCGAACGTGACGAGGCGTCCATCGACCGTCGCGGCGCGCAGCACCTCGATCCGCTCGTCCATGCTCGGCGGTCGCCAGTAGTCGAACGCCAGCTGCACGCTCGCTTCCACCGTGGTCAACGTTCGCCGCTCGGCATAGCCCCGTCCATCGAGGTCGTAGCGGCGCTCCTCCACGGCGGCGGCCGGATCCCACTGGAGCACCATGCGCGCGTCGGGACCGACCTGAGATGCGAGCAGCGTGCGCACGGAGGCGCTGGCCCGGCCGATCCATCGGTCGACGTCGTCGATCGGGAAGAGGTCGAGCTGCCCGTCGGCCCGGACCGAGCGGATGATGAGCGCGCCGTCGAGGTCGAACACCACCCGCATCCGCGCGCCGACCTCGTCGTCGCGGTGCAAGCGGAGCGGCGCAGGTGCTCCCTCCGACGCGGGATCCGAGGAGGTGCTTGCCGTCAGCTGGCCGAGGTGCTCGTGGCGACCGCCCGCGGCACCGTCGCGCAGGGTCTGCTCCAACCGGGTGATCGACTGCTCCCACGTCGTGCGCCAGGGCTCGGGGAGCGTCGCGATCTCCGCGTCGCGCTGATGCATCTGTCGGACCACCTCGCCCAGCTCCAGAGGTGTCAGGTGGTGGAGGCTCATCTCCACCGGAGAGTGCACGTCGTTCACGTACACGGAGAGCGCTCGCTCGTGGGCCCAGGTGAGGTGGTCGGCGAACTCGTGCCAGTTCACCGTCATCAAGCAGTGGGCGATGTCGAGGCGGTTCCCATGGCGCCGCGCGATCCTTCCGAAGACGCCGAGGTGCTCGTCGAGGACGGACCAGCTGGCTCCGAGCCGGACCGCTTCGTACACCTCCGCGCTGGTTCCGTCGATGGAGACCACGAGGTGCACGCCCGGCCGATCGATGACCTGTGCGACCCGAGGGGTCAGGACGCTTCCGTTGGTCGTGATGACGCACGAGATGTCGTGGACGGCAGCGATCTCGAGCACCCGCAGCGCCTCGGGCATGAGGAACGGCTCGCCCCCGAACAGGTGGATCTCGTCGAGTCCGGGCGCGAGGGCCTCGACCTCGGCCACCTGTGCCTCGCCGAAGCGCCGTGGGAGCGCGGGACGGCCTTCGCGGTGCAGGCGGATCGACGAAGACCAGTCGCCGTTGCACATGGCGCACTGGAGGTTGCAGGAGTTGGATGGCGCGAGCTCGAGCCGGGTCGGCCCGGCACCGGGTTCGGGCAGGCGGTCGTGGTCGAACCGCACCGCATAGGTGGTCTCGCGCCCGCTGCGGCCGGCCCATGCGCAGTGGTCGCAGCCGAGGGACAGGTCGTCGTGCTCGATGGCGGTGCGGAGCTCCGCCAGGGAGCCACCCGTCCAGATCTCGTCGATCGTCTGCTCGGCGATGTTGCCGAGGACGCGCAGGCTCCGGCAGCAGGGACGGGCATCGCCGAACTGGTCGATGTGCAGCGAGGTGAAGGGTGCCCGGCACGCGAGGTCCGGTGCGTCGGGGGGGCGCGCCGCGGCCGCTGGCGGCTCGGGAGCCGGCGCGGGGGCGTCTGGCTCCGGCGCGCTGGTCGGGCCGAATCGGTCGCGCGCCGATCGGCGAAGACCTCGCGGGATCAGGGTCCGCAACGAGGCGACAGGCACCCCGCCAGGCTACCGGGAGATGCTCGCCCCGGGCCGATAGGACCGTCGCTCAAGTAATCGTGAGCGACTGCCACGTCACCCGTTCGAACACGGGATCGGCGAGCGCCGTAGCGACCCGCTCGCCCAGCACCGCATCGAGCGCGCCGGCGTAGTCGTAGCCCCACTCGTACGCGGCGAGCGCCTCGTCTTCGGGCTCGGAGAGGTGCAGCGCCAGCTCGACCACCAGATCGGGCCGCTGGCGGCCGTCGGCGGCGATCCGAGCCAGGTCCCCGAGGATGCGGTGGGCGTAGCGGTCGGCACCATCGAGCCCGATCATGTCGTCGGTGGTGACCAGGCCGTTCCGCTGGACCACCTTCCGCCATTGGGTGCCGAGCGCCCGCACGGCGAGGCCGGCGGGAGCCCACGACCGCGACGACGGGGTGCGCACGGCGCGGACGCCCCAGTCGCGGGCGGCGGATGCCGCGACGCCGCCGGTGGCCGGCCAGAGGTGGGCGTTCTGGTGGCTGTCGAGGTGCTCGATCGCGAGTCCGGCGCCGCGCATCCGCTCGTGCTGGGCCTCGAACTCCCGGCGGACCTCGGTGTGGTCGATGCGCCCGCTGGCGGCCCGCCGGAAGTACTCCCGCCAGGAGCGGTGCAGCCGGCCCTCTCCGTCGACGAGCGAGCGCACGGTGGAAGGGTCGCTTACCGGACGGTCGCCGCCGATGAGCGCGAGGTGGAGGCCGGGCCGCAGCGACGGCGTGGCGCGCAGCCGTTCGGCCGCTTCCTCGAAGCTCGGCGTGGTGACGATGACCGAGGCGGTGGTGACGATCCCGGCCTCGTGGGCGCGGAGCGCAGCGCGGCTGACGGCAGGCGTGAGCCCGTAGTCATCGGCGTTGACCACGATGCGCACGATGGGGCTCAGATGCCGTAGAGGGTGCGGGCGTTGCCGCCCGCGATGAGCCGCTGCTGGTCGAGGGGGAGCGGTGAGAGGGCACGTGCCAGTTCGGCGGTGCAGCCCGGGATCTTGGCGTCGGGGTGAGGGTAGTCCGTGGCCCAGATGATGCGGTCGGCTCCGACGAGCGGCGACGATGCCGTGAACGCGAGGGTGGACTCGTCGGCGTCGAAGCTGATCCAGCACTGGCGCCGGAAGATGGCCGAGGGCTCCTCCTTGAGCCACGGCACGTCCCACGGGAACTCCTTGGCGGTGTGGTCCATCCGCTCCAGCCACGGGACGATCCAGCCGCCGTTGGTCTCCAGGAACGCCACGCGCAGGTCCGGGAACCGGGTCAGCACCCCGCCGGCCACCAGGAACGTGAGGGTGTTCATCATGTCCACCGGGTTCCCGATCATCTGCGTGAAGAAGATGTTGTCGACGGCCATGTCGTCTTCGTCCTGGACCGGGATGGCCGAGGTGCCGAGCTTGCCGAGGCGCAGGCCCTGCACGGCACCGGGCAGGTCGGCGGACATGAGCGGATGGAAGCCCACGGGCAGCCCGGCCTCCGAGGCGGCGCGCCACAGCGGGTCGTAGACCGGATCGTTCAGCGGCTTCCAGTCGACCACGGGGTTGGGCCGGACCTGGACCCCGACGATGCCGGGTCGGCCGGCGACGCGTCGGATCTCCGCGGCCGCGGCCTCGGGGTCGCGCTGGGGCAGGACGGCCACACCGTGGAGCCGCCCACCGCTCTCGGCCACGTGGTCGGTCAGCCAGTCGTTGTACGCCTGGCACTGGGCGACGACGAGATCCATCGGGTGCTGGCTCTGGAAGCTCAGGAACAGGGTGGGGTAGAGGACGGACTCGCTGATGCGGTCGCGGTCCATGTCGCTCAGCCGGGCGCCGACGTTCCAGCAGCCGCCGGTCATCTCCGAGAACTTCAGCTCGCCCTTGTGGGACGCCAGCTTCTCCTCCTCGGAGAAGCCGCCCGCTGCGGTGAGGGTGAAGACGTTGGCGGCCATGCGAGCATCGCCGATGACGACCCACTCCTCGCCGTCGTCATCGATCTCGAGGTGGTACACCCGATCGCGGAACTCGGCGGACGCATAGTCCTGGAGACCGAACGGCGGCTCGACGATGTGGCCGTCCGCGTCGACGTAGTCGAGGTCGGGCAGGTCGGTGGGCGCGAGCGATGGCATCGGCCCAGTCAACAGCGTCGGACAGGGTTTGCCCCAAGTCCGAGGAGGGCGGCTCGCTCAGGCGGTGGGCCGTTGGGCAGCTCGGCGCTGCTGGATCTCGACCGTGCGCTCCCCGAGGCCGCGGTGCGAAGGGTGGTAGCGGTAGAACCACTGGATGAACCGGTTGTAGGTGTCGAGCGGCTGGGGCAGGGGGGTGTGGGCCTCGAGGTTGAGCAGCACCCGGAAGCCGTCGCTGTCGTTCCAGGCCTCGTGGTTGACGGCGAGGTCGAAGATGAGGCTCTGGCCCTCGACCCACGGCACCATCTCATCGACGATCCGGATGCGGGCGTCACCGTACTCGCCGGGGACGAGGATCGGCAGCTGGTAGCGCAGCGCCCCCTTGTTCGGCCCGACGTGCTCCTCGATGTGCGAGTGCGGGTCCAGGCCCGTGAACCCGATGCTGTTGATGCGCGGGATGTCCCGCAGCAGGGCGACCGTCTCCGGGAAGAGCTCGGCGGTCTCCTCGATCCAGTGGCCGCCCATGTAGAAGACGACGCCCCGCCACGCACCGGCGTCGTTGAGGACCACGCTTCCGCCGCGCTCGGTCTCCAGATCGAGCCCGGCCAGCTCGGCCACGTGGGGCATGGGGGCGGCACTCGCGGCGACGTACGCCTCGACCTCTCTGCGGATCACGTCGTAGCCCGCCTCGACCTTCGGGACCCAGTCGTAGGTGTCGTTCGGCCACACCGCCGGGTCGTCGGGGCGGAACCGGCGGATGAGGCGCAGGTTGACGTCGAGCACGGCGAGCAGCACGAACGTGAGGACCCGGCGCCCGAACCGCGGGATGGGGGAGAGGGCGGCATCGGTGCTGGCCTCCATCGACTTGGAGTCCTTCCAGAACCCCCGGATGCCGGTGAGACCCATCGTGGTCTTGGTCCCGGCGGTGGTCGCGCTCATCACCCGTGCTCCTCACCCTCGGTCGGAACGGCCAGAGGCGACCCTACCGGCACCGTGTGGTTCGGGGCACCCTGGGAGCCGGGAAGGGCGGCGGCTATCATCGCCGAGATGGATCGAGGGGGAACGGCGCAGGAGACGCCTTCCGCACGCCCCACCCTCGTCGAACCCGACCTGCAGTCCGCGTTCGATCGTGACGGCTACTGCCGCATCCCGTTCCTGGACGAGGCACGGCTCGCGGCGGTTCGCGGGGTCTTCGCCGACCTCGGTCGCGCGCCCGACGATCCCGGCGAGGCCGTCCACTTCGGCTTCTTCTCCCAGGACGCGACCTGGAAGCGCGAGGTCCGCGAGGCGCTGCGGCCGATCGTGGCTCCGCTGGTGGAGGAGCGGTTCTCGTCCCACCGGCTCGTGTACGCCATGTTCATCACGAAGTGGCCGGGGGACCGGAGCGCGTTCGGGCCCCACCGCGACCCCTGGTTCGTCGACGAGAGCCGGTACCGGAGCGCGACCCTCTGGTGCCCCCTGGTCGACACGCCGCCCGCGTCGGGGCCCGACAACGGTTCGCTGCACTTCGTCCCGGGATCGCATCGGCTCACGGACACGCCGCGCATCCACGACGCCAGCAAGCTGCTCTTCGAGGGAGCCCAGGATCTGATCCTCGACGAGTACGGCTTCCCGGTCCGCCTCCGAGCAGGCCAGGCCGTCGTGTTCGACAACGGGATCATCCACTACTCGTACCGCAACGCCTCGACCGCCCCTCGCACCGTCCTGGCACTCGGCCTGGTGCCTCGTGAGGCGGAGCTCTACTGCCTGCTCCCCGAGTCGGCCTCGTCGATCCGAGCGTTCTCGGTGGACGCCGACTACTTCATCGAGCACAACCCGTTCAGCATGGCGTACGGGCTCGGCCACTACGAGGCCGTGGCGCAGCTCCCCTTCGATCCTCCGCAGATGGGGGAGGACGCGTTCCGCGAGTGGTGCGACGATGCTGTCGCCCGCATGGACCCCGACCTCCGGTCCGCGCCGTTGCCGCGCCCCACCGAGGACCTCTCCAGCGACGTCTTCTGCTTCGTGTGCGGCGGTCGGGAGGGCTTGGAAGACCATCCCGATCCCGAGCACGCCAGCGTGATGGTCGTGTGCACGAGCTGCGCTGCGGACGTGGACCGGCGCTACTCCGACCGCGAGATCCCCGCGCCCACGCGCGACATCGGGATGGCTGAGCCCCAGCAGATCCCGCCGCGGTCGGTCGCCCCGGTGCCCGTCGGCGCCGACCCGTGGCTCGCCTCGCTCCACCGGGACGGGTTCGCGGTGATCGCTCCGTCTGACGATCCGGATCCGATCGGGAGCCTGGCTGCCGCTCTCGGCGACCCCGATCCGATCGTGCTGGACGGTCCGGCGGACCCGGTCGGTGGTGATCCGGCGCTCGCCGTTGCCTGGACGGTGGTCGACGAGGGCGCCGGACAGCAGGCATGGATCCTCGCCGCGCCGCCGGATCGCCTGGTGGAGGTCGCCCTCGTGCCGGGGAGCCATCGGGTCGACCCGGCGCCGCGCGGTCCCGGATTCGCGCCCCCGTGGACCCGTGACCCCGCCGTGCGCGCCTCCGCCCGTCCCGTGGCGGTCGGGCCCGGCGAGGTGCTCGTGATCGACCCCGCCCTGCTCCACCGTCCGCTCACCCGTTCTGCGGGCTGGCGCCGGATCGTCCTGGCCCTCCCGGGCGGTGCGCCTGGGCGCCACGTCCGTCGGCTCAACGACGGCCGTGCGGCTGTCTACGAGGTCAGCCGCACCTGGCTCGCCTCGGCGCCGTTGTACGGCGACGCGGCGCTACCCCCGGTGTGCCCGCTCGGAATCTTCGACGATGTTCCCCAGCACCCGGACCCGGCCTGCGTCCGCGGCGAGATCGCTCCGCGGGTGGCGGCTCCGGCTCCGCCCGACGACGCCGCTCCGGTCGAGCCGCCCGGTCGGCGTCGTCGCTGGTCGCTCGCCCGACGGGCGTCCCGCCGGGTCGCTCCGTGACCCCGCAGGCCGACGAGGTCCACGCAGCCGAGCCGCTCGCCTACTTCGACCTCATCCTCGCTGACTTCGATGCGGGTCGGGCCACCCGGCACGCGCACCTGGGCCACTGGGACGATCCCATCCAGCGGCCGACGACCATCCAGGAGGTGCACGCGGCCCAGCACCGCATGGCCGAGATCCTGGTCGACCTCCTGGACCTCCGAGACGGCCATCGGTTCCTCGATGTCGGCTGCGGTCTCGGCGGCACCGTCGAGCTCGTCATCGAGCGCGGCCTCGAGGTCCACGCGATCGGGGTCAACATCGACCCACGGCAGCTCGATCGGTGCCGGACGCTGGAGCCCGGATCCGCTGCCCACATCGACTGGGTGCTCGGAGACGGCGTCCACCTCGCGCTCGCCGATTCCTCGATCGATCGGCTGCTCTGCCTCGAGGCGCTCCCGCACCTCTCCTCCCGCCGAGCCTTCTTCGCCGAGGCCCAGCGCGTGCTCCGGCCTGGTGGCGTCCTGGTCGTCACCGATGTCCTGGTGGCCCCGGGGGCGGCAGCGGTCCTCGGGGTCGAACCGGCGGAGCTCGCCGCCCGCATCGACCAGATCCTCGGTCCGTGGCCGGAGCCGCTGGCCACGCTCGACGAGGTCCGGGCGGTCGCGAGCTCGGCTGGTTTCCGGGAGACGGTGGCGATCGATGCCACGGTCGCCACCGCGCCGTCGCACGCCCTGTCGTTCGAGGGGGTCGATCTCGACGCGCCCCACCCGTGGAGCGAGGTCCTCCTCGGCGAGCAGGTGTTCTCGCGGCTCCACGCCGCCGCGCTGATCGAGTGCCACTACCTCGCGTTCGTGCTCGACCAGGCCAGCGCGTGACGCAGCCGTCCTGGATGTGGCGGTGCCTCGCCGTCGCCGCCGCCCTGTCCTGCCTGGGGGTCCTCGTGGAGGTCCTCGCCCGGTTCGCCCTGACCAGCCTGATCACCCCGCGCCGCTCGTGGGGGTTGTGGATCCTGACGTCGGTGTGCCTGGGCCTGGCAGCCCCCGCCGCCGTCTCCCAGCTCAAGTCCGGTCCGACGGCTCGAGTCCGCCAGGCGGTGGTGGCCGGGTTCGGCTGCTTCGACGTCCTGGTCGCGCTGGCCGTCTGGCGCTGGCGCGCCGGCGGCGGCGACGAGTCGCTCGGCTCGCCGGTCGTGCTGATGGCGCTCGTCGTGGTCGCCGGGGCCCTCGTCCTCGCGGCGGTCCGCTCTCATCGGGACCTCCTGGATGACGGACCATCGGGGACCGTCGCCCGATGAGCACGGAGGCCGGAGCCCTGGGAGCGCCTTCCTCGGCGGTGGTGAGCCTGGTGCTCCCCGCATGGAACGAGGAGGATGGCCTCCGCGTCGCGATCGGGGAGGCCCTCGACGCCCTCGGTGCACTGGTCGACCGCGGGGAGGCGGGCGGCTTCGAGATCATCGTCATCGACGACGGGTCGACCGACGAGACCGCCGCAGTCGCTGAAGAGATCGCCGACGAGCACGCGCCGGTCCGAGTGATCCGCCATGCCGTCAACCGTGGGGTCGGCGCCGGGCTCCGCACCGGTCTGGACGCCGCCACCGGGACCCACGTGGTGTCCACGGACTCGGACATGCCGGTCGATCTGGCCGCGATCGGGCCGGCGCTCCGGCGCATCGATCAGGAGGGGGCGGATGTCGTGGCCGGCCGTCGCATCGAGCGACGTGACGACGGCACCCTGCGCTGGCTGGCGACCGGCGGGTACGACCTCCTGGTTCGCCTCGCCTTCGGCGTCCGAGTCGACGACGTCAACTTCGCCTTCAAGGTCGCTCGTCTCGACCTCCTCCGTTCCCTCGACCTGCGGAGCGAGGGTCCGTTCATCGATGCCGAACTGATCATCCTGGCGGTGCTCGGAGGACGCCGCGTCGAGGTGGTCCCCATGGTCTACCGCCCGCGGCGGTTCGGGGAGTCCTCGACCTTGAGCGTCCGGACCCTGGGCCGTCTGGTCCGGGAGCTGGTGGCGAACGTGGGCCGCCTCCGCCGCCTCCGCTGGCTGCGCTCGTCGCAGCGGGGTGCAGGCGGCGTCGTTCAGAGGAACGGGTAGAGCGCGGCGAGCCCTGCCAGCTTGACGATCCCGATCAGCGCGACGATCGGTCCGCCGATCAGCACCAGCAGCACGGCACCGCGACCGCGACCACGGACCCCGTAGCCGGCCAGGTCGGCGATCAGGCGCCCGATGTGCCGGATCAGCAGCATGCGTCGTCCTCGGCGCACGCGGCGTCCAGCTTCTCCCGTGCCTCAGCCCAGATGGCCTCGCCCACCTGGCGCGCGCCCTGCTCGTTCGTGTGGGCCGTGTCGTAGAAGATCGGGTCGTCGGTGTCCTGGAAGAGGGTGCTCAGGTCGATGACGCCGTCGGGGAGCTCGCTCGTGTAGCGATCCGAGACCGCCTTCCCGAACGAGGCGGTCTCCCCCCACCGATCGGCCGTCGGCTGATCGATCGTGGTCCAGGCCGTGGGCTGGTTGAACCACAGGGTCGGCAGGTCCTCGTCGGTCGCCAGCCGCTGGCTCGTCTGCAACGACAATCGGTACTGCCGAGCCGCGAGGTCGCCGACCTCCCGGGACCCGAGGCGACCGCTCACCTCCGGCTGGACGTCGAGTGCGTCCGCCCCGGACGTGAACTCGTACAGGGGGCGGAGGTACCGGTCGAGCTGGAGGAACAGGCCCGAATCGAGGTAGCTGACGAAGGTCTGGTCGGCCGCGTGGCCCTGGTCGTTCAGCGCGATGCGCGTGATGACCTCGTTGGCACCGTCGTAGAAGATGACCAGGTCCGGGCGCTCGTCGGTGGTGCCCAGCGCTTCCTCGAGGCGCCGTACCTCCACCCAGTGGGGGTCGCCGAGCTGGCCGAAGTTGGTGACGTCGAGCGCGACACCGTCGTCCCACGCGGCGCGCGCCAGCTCCGACGGGACGGTGTGCTCGTCGCGCTGGCCCTCGCCGAAGGTGGTCGAGCCGCCGAACACCCACACCACGGGCGCTCGGCACGACGGGTCCGCCGGAGGGGACCAGGTGACCCGGTGACCGTCCCGGATGTTCAGGTACCGCGACGTCACGTCGGGTTGCTCGTAGGTGTAGCTGCCGAACTCCATCGACGACCGCAGCTGGTCCTGTGCTCGGATCAGGTCTGGCCAGTAGTCCGCCCCCGCCATCGCCGGGGACGACAGCAGGCCGGGATCGGGCTCGGCGGCGCGGTTCCGGACCGCCTGGAACACCACGGCGAGCACGAGGAGGCACACGCCCAGCCGGACCACCGCTCGGGACGCCCGCCTGGTCCAGGGCCAGGTCCTCGGTGGTGCGGCTGGCTGCCAGGTGCGCTTCGAAGGCACCTCGGCATCGGCGGCCTCTGACCACGCCGATCGCGGCCGCGTCGGCGACCAGGTGGCATCCCAGCGAACGATGCGTCCGACGAGCCACGGCAGGGCGACGAACGGGATGGCGAGGATGGCGAACACCACGATGCCCAGGAACTCGCCCACCCGCTCCGAACCCCGGCGGGCGGCGGCATCGACGGACGCCATGCGCTCGTACCACCTCGCGGTCGCCAGCCCGAGCGCCGTCGCGCTTAGGACCAGGAGGTGGGCGAGCGGGGCACGTGGGTGCAGCGCGGCGATGACCGCTGCACCCACAGTGGCGCCGAGCACCGGTCCCACCCCCCGGAGCGCCGCCCGGCCGCGGTGCTGTTCCCACGCTGCGCTGACGCCGCCAGCCCCGATGGCCCCGAGCAGGATCCATGCGCCTGCGATCCGTCCTCCGGTGAGGGCGGCCAGGACGACGCCGCCCAGCACACCGAACACCCGGGCGGCGGTCGGTGGCCAGGTGGTCGGTGTGCACGAGACCGCCAGTGCGGCGACGGCGCCGCCGACCACGACGCCGACGGTCCACGCCGGTCCGACGAGTGCGAGCGACCGTCCGGTCGCCGGAAGTGCCACGATCGCGATCGCCAGGATCGATCGGAGCAGTGGCGTCGCGGCATCCCACCTGCTGGTGGTGGCGATCTCGGGGAACTGCGCCCAGGATCGGGCCGGCATGGCCTCGGGCCGTCCGTTCACCGGGGCGTCGATCCTGCCGAGGTCGAGGTCGAGGTCGAGGTCGAGGCCGATGCTCGGAGCGGGGTCAGGTCGATGAGCCGATCCTCCACCACGAGCAGGTCGAGGCCGGCGGCGATGGCGGTGCGGAGCGCGTCGGCGGGCGTGGCGACGATCGGTTCCCCCGCTCGGTTGAACGAGGTGTTGACCAGGACGGGGCACCCGGTCCGACGATCGAACGCCGTCAGCAGCTCGTGCAGATCGGGATTGGCGGCGGCATCGACGGTCTGGACGCGTGCGGATCCGTCGATGTGGGTGCAGGCGGGGATCGTCGACCGGGGCAGGTCGGCTCGCTCCATGAGATCGAGCGGCTCGTCTCCCGACGGGAGCAGGCGGTCACCTGCGATCTGGGCGGTGAAGGACATGTAGGGCGACGGCTGGTCCAGCTCGAACCACTCTGCCGTCCGCTCGGCGAGGATGGCGGGTGCGAAGGGGCGGAAGCCCTCGCGGCCCTTGATCCGGAGGTTGAGCTCGCGCCGCACCGTGGGAGGACGGGGGTCGGCGAGGATCGACCGGTGGCCGAGCGCGCGGGGCCCGAACTCCATCGCACCGCAGAACCACCCGACGACGGCGCCATCGGCGAGCCGCTCGGCCACGACGTCCGCTCGTTCGGCTGGGTCGGCGATGCGGGTGGTCGGGTGGTCGAGCGACGCTGCCCAGGCGTCGACCTCCTCGGGCAGCGGCCGGGGGCCGAGGAAGGCCCCCGCCATCTGGTCGCCGGTCGGAGCGGGACGGTCGTGGGCCTCGGTCTCGTGCCAGAACGACAGGGCGGCTCCCAGGGCGCTGCCGGCATCACCGGCGGCGGGCTGGACCCAGATCTCGTCGAAGGTGCCCGACCGGAGCACGCGACCGTTGGCCACGCAGTTCAGCGCGACCCCGCCGCTCATGCACAGGTTGGGCTCGCCGGTGACGTCTCGCGCCCGATCGGCGATCTGCTGGACCGCTCGTTCGGTCAGGTGCTGGACGGAGGCGGCCAGGTCGGCCTCCCGCTCGGTCAGCGGCGCATCGGCTCCCCGGGGTGGACCCCCGAGCAGGCGGTGGAGGGACCGCCGACGGAGAGCGCGCCCGGTGTACCAGCCGACCCGCCGGGCATCGACCGAGACGGAACCATCGGGGTGAAGCTCGGCGAGCTCGGCGAGGGCATCTGCGTATCGGGGGGTCCCGTACGGCGCGAGGCCCATGACCTTGTACTCGTCGTCGTTCGGCCGGAAGCCGCAGTACGCCGTGACGAACGAGTACACGAGCCCGAGCGAGTTCGGGTAGCGCAGCTCGTCGATGGTGTCGATCCGGCGCCCGTGGCCGCGGCTGATCGACGCTGTGGTCCACTCCCCGAGCCCATCGATCGTGATGATGGCGGCGCGGTCGAACGGCGAGGGGAAGAACGCAGCTGCCGCATGGCTGTGGTGGTGGTCGGCATAGCGGAACGCCGGGGAGCGGGTCGCTCCCAGCGAACGGAGCACGCGGTCGATCCGATACGCGACCAGCAGGTTGTGCCCGGCCAGCCGGGGAGCGTCGCGGGCGAACGACGCCCAACCCGAGGGCCCCATCCGCTGACGCGAGGCCAGGTAGCGGGCCAGGACCGCCATCGGTCGTTCGTAGAACACCACGGTGCCGATGTCGTCGGGGCCGATCCCCCCGATCGCGAGGCAGGAGGCGATCGCACGGGCGGGAAGGTCGCGATCGTGCTTGACGCGCGTGAACCGTTCCTCCTCCGCAGCGGCCACGATGGCGCCGTCCACCAGCAGCGCGGCTGCGGCATCGTGGAAGTCGCAGCTGATTCCGATGACCACCGAGGAGCGGTCGGGGGCGGCGGCCTGCGGATCCATCCTCTCCCTCCCCTCCTCCCGACAGCGACTGCTCATGGTACGGCACCGTGCCGTCCCGGCCGGCGCGAGGCGGCGGCGTCCGGCGGCCGCTCGGCGCTACCGTGCACGGGTGAGCGAGGGGAGTTTCGGTCGAGCCGACCCGGGGGGTTCGCCGCCATGGTCGCTGGCCACGGCGTGCTGGCTGGCCGCCGCGCTCGCCGCCTCCGTCGCGGTGGTGGCCGAGCTCATCCGGCGCCCCGATCGGTACTTCGTCAGCGGGGTCGTGTCGTTCGATCTCATGCTCGTCGCCGCCGTGCTCGCGCTGGTGGCCGCGGTGGTCGACCGCCAGCGCACCCCGGCACGGGTCGCGGGGACCGCTGGAACCGCGCTCGCGGTCGTTGCGTTCGCCGCCCGTGTGGGCAACGGACCGACCATCGCCTCGGTGCGGATCGTGGTGCTGCTGGAGCTGCTGGCGGCGATCTTGCTGGCGCTCCCATCGGCCGCCGGCATCCGGGTGGGGTGGCCCCGGCTCGTCCCGTGGGCGCTGCGCTCCGTGGGCTCGATGGCAGCCGCGTGGGCGCTGGCCATCGTCCTGGCCGACCGATGGGCGGGTCCGCTGGTGATCGAGGCCCGGGAGGTGGAGATCGTCGGGCTCCTGCTTGTGGCCGGCATCGGCCTGGTCGGAGGCGCTCGCGAGGAGCGCTGGCCCGTGGCCCTGGCCTGGTTGGTGGGTGTCGTCATCCGTCGGTGGTCGGGTGCGGACGGCGCGGAGGTCCTCTGGCTCGCACCTCTTGCACTGGCGACGGTGGTCGCGTGGGCCCCGCGCCGGCTGCGCCGCGCCGCTCGCGGATCGGCGGAGGCCGGTGCGGCGCGCCTCGGAGCGGGCATCCGGTCAGCGGGCCGCCGTATCAGGCTGGCGGTCGGCCGGGTGTGGGGTGCCCTGCGCCGCGAGCCCAGCGCTTCGGTCCACACGGTGCCGACCCGGTCGTGGGCCGACCTCGGCGTCCGCGGTCGCTGGCTCGCCGGCGTCCTCGGAGGTGCCGCCGTGGTGGTGGTCGCGTGGACCGTGGTCCACGGGCGGAGGGTCGGCTGGTACCCGATCGGCGACGACGCGATCATCGCCACCCGGGCCGGTGACGTGGGGGGCGGGCACACGCCGTTGGTGGGCATGCCCACGACCCTGGGACCGTCCGGCCCGCAGGGCCTGGAGATCCACCATCCGGGACCCCTCCAGTTCTGGCTCACGGCACCGTTCGTTCGACTGCTCGGCCCGGCGGTGGGGGTGATGGCCGCCGCGGCCGCCATCTGGTTGGCGGCACTCGGTGCCACGGTGTGGGCTGCGTTCCGGGCCCGGGGTGCAGGGGCGGCGCTGCTCGCCTACGGGGCGGCGCTCGTCGTGGCCCTCACCGCGGCATCGGGGGTTCCGTTCGAGCCCCTCAACGCCCACGTGCCGATCCTGCCCCTGTTCGCGACCTACGTGCTGGCGTGGGCGGCGATGTCCGGCGTCCGGTGGGCGCTGGTGTGGGCGGTCGGGCTCGGGAGCCTCTGCATGCAGTCGTACGTGCCGGTGGCACCTGCCGCTGCGGTCGCGATCCTGGTGGCCGGGGTGACGGTGCTCGTGCCCCGTGCCCGGCTCGCCGGATCGGGCCGACCCCGGCGCGTCCTCCTCGCGGCGACGGGACTGGGTCTGCTGGTGTGGTCCGGGCCGATCCTCGACGCAGCCGCGAACCAGGGCGGCAACATCCGGATGCTGCTGCGCACCGAGCACGCCCGCGTGGCAACGGTCGGGCCCGGGGGTGCGGCTCGGGCGCTCCTGGGGCTGATCAGCGTGCCTCCGACCTGGCTCTCGCCGGGTCCGTTCCGCGTGGACGACGCCAGCACCTACCTCGACCGCGGCGTGGTCGCCGGTCTGGTGGTCCTGGCCGGGACCCTGGGGGTGGTCATCTGGCGCTGGTCCTCGTGGGACCGCGGTCTGCGTCGCCTGGTGGCGCTCGCATCGATCGGGCTGCTCGTCGGCGCGGGCACCCTGGCCCGGCTGCCTGCTCAGTTCGTCTTCGTGTACCAGGTCTGGTGGGTGGGCGCGGTGGGGGTGGTCGCGTGGTTCACGGTCGCCGTCGTGGTCAGCGACGAGCTCGCACGGCTGCGGTCCTGGCCCTCTGGCGTGGCCCTCGGTACCCGGGTCGCGCTGGTCAGCGCCGTCGCCGTCCTCCTGCTCGCCATCGCCTGGCCGCGCGACCTGGCGTACTACTCGCAGGTCGCGGCGGGCTCGCAGCGGGCCGCCCAGGATCTCGCGGACGAGCTCGGATCAGGGCCGGGCAAGGGACGGCCGATCGCCGTGCTGGCCGACGGGCGGTCGTGGGAGCAGGTGATCGCGAACGGTCTGGCGATGTCGCTCGCAGCCCACGGTCGCGACATCCGGGTCACGCCCCTCCTGGGCGAGCACTGGGGCACGTTCCGGCTCGAACCGCAGGATCCGTCGGATCCGGTGCTGATCGTGAGCGATGGGTTCTCGCCCGGAGGGCCGGGAGTCGGCCGGCCGATCGCCCGGTTCGAGCCCGAAGGCTGGTCCGAGGAAGCGGCCGATGCCACGGCCGCTCGCGTCGCCGGGTGGGCGCGGCGCCACGGCCCGATCGTGACCCGCCTGGGGTTCGGGGGGATCAAGCGATCGGTGGTCCACGGTTGGGATCCCGACCTCACCTGCAGCGAGCTGGACGAGCTGAAGCTGGGCCAGCGGACGCTGGACTCCCTGCCGGACGGAGCCATCGCCCAGCTCTACCTCGAGGGCGTGGTGGTGGAACCGGCGCTTCCGCCCGACCTGTTCGAGGCGGTCAAGGCCGATCTGCTCGCCACGCCGACCGAGGTGTGGCTCGCAGACGCCGCCGAGGCGCAGGGCGCCATCGATGGGCCGATCGCCCAGCCCTGCACGTGAGCACCCGGCTCGCGGTCCGGTTCAGCCGCAGAGCTCGCCTTCGCGCTCGTTGATCAGGCGATACGCCTCGGGACCTTCGAGCAGCGCATCTGCTGAGAGCGCGACGCTCGACGCCTGCGTGTCCCACCCGGCTCCCTGGAGGGCCACCAGGTAGTTGCTCAGGCCTTCGTCGAGCGTGGCGAACGCGTCCGCCAGGTCGGGAGGAAGCTCGGCGGCACGGTACGCGGCCAGCGCCGCCGAGAGATCGGCGGCGAGCTGGCGGACCTCGGCGGGTGGCTTGCCCTGCATCGCGGGGTAGGCCGCTGCAGCCGCAGGCAGGCCGCAGATCGCCTCGTCGCCTTCGAAGGTCGGGGACCCGCCGGTGATCAGCGGCGCATCGTCCTCGGCCAAAGGCCGCCCGCCGGGGTCGATGCGGGAGATCACGCCGTCGGTGCGGAGGACGTACACCTCGTTCTCGGAGCCGACCGCGAACGACACCGTCTTGGCTCCCGATGGCAGGGCGAGGGTGCGCACCTCGGCCGGCTTGCCCTGCTCCATGCGGATGAAGCGGATGGACGAGGAGCAGTAGTCGCCGACGACCAGTGAGCCGGCGAGCTCGGGCAGCGCCTGGTCGCGCATCACCGGGCCGCCCACGATCGCGCAGTGGTCGCCATCGTGGTGGACGACCGCCACCGGGAAGCGCATCCCGTCGGGCGGCAGGCCCCGCGATCGCTGGTACCCCTCAGTCAGGTCCCAACCGAAGTCGACGGGGTCCCCGTCGTCGCTCGGCTCGAGGAGGTCGATCTCCTCCCAGCGGGACTGGCCCACATCACCGATCCACGTCGAGCCTGACACCGGATCGGTGAAGAACCGCCAGGGGTTCCGCAACCCGAACGCGACCGTCCGGGGCTCGTCCGCCGACGCGGGGTCCGCATCGCTCTGCCCGAGGCCGGAGTAGGCCAGGATCCGGCCCCGGATCGAGTCCGGGGTACGGGCCCGGCCGGCCGCCTCGTTCAGCTCGCCTCCGTCGCCGACCGACACGAGCAGGGTCCCATCTGCGCTGACCTCGATCTTCCCGGCGTTGTGGATCTTGGTCCCGTCTCCGATCGTGACGAGCGTCGTCGGGGAGCCGGTCACCGCGCCCTGATCATCGAGGGCCAGGCGGACGACGTGGAGCTCGTAGGTCTCCTTGTCGGCGTAGCTGACCAGGAGCGCTCGATCGTCCGTGGTGAACGCGGCGTCGAAGGCGCCGCCCTCACCGTCGGTGGTCACCTTGCTGCGAAGGTCGAGGAGGGTGGTGGTGGTGCCGCCGGGACCGCGCCGCAGGACCCGGCCCTCGCGCTCGACGATGTAGGTGGCCGGGTCATCGGGACGCGTGGCCAGCCCGGTCGCTGGACCGGACACCTCGGCCACCTCGACCAGCTTCGCCCGGGCACCCTCGAGGGTGCCCGCATCGGTGGCGAGCGGCGTGGCGGAGCGGGCGACCTCATTCGGTGGGGTGTCGCTCCCGCATCCGGCGAGACCGCTGGCCACGACGGCCAGCGCGGCGATCCCGAGGAGCCGCCGCCGTCCGCCTGCGCCGTGCTGAGGCCGGTGTCGTGGCTCGTCCCGCGGTCGCAGCGGTGGGTGCCCACCGGGCGAGACCGAGACCATCGCGGCAGCGTAGCCGTGGCCCCATCGCGGCTGACATCGCCCGGATCCACGTCGCGAACCGGCAGCGGCCTCCGGTGAGCGGGCGGACGGGGTCAGCTCACCACGCTGAGCGCCGTGTCCAGGTGCAGCCCGACGTGATCTCCGGCCCGACCCCGCACCCGCAGCGGTCGGCGGGCCTCGCTGATGATCTCGCCGGAGAACTCGTCCACGACGATGAGCACGACGTCGAGGATCCCGGGCCGCAGGGTCTTGCAGCCGATGGTGGCGGTCAGCTCCCAACGGCCCGCCGAGGCGAAGAGGTCCTCGCCGGTCGAGATGCTCTCCGCGGTGAGGCTCCGGTCGTACACCTCGTTGGAGTCACCGGACCGAGCCCAGTCGGGCGTGAACGGCTCGGCGATGCAGAGGTCGACTCGGGCGCCGGGGACCGGGCCGCTCGTCTCGAGCTGGGCGGTGACCGTTACGGTGCCCTCGCGAGGGACGCTGCGAGGGTCCAGCACCATCGTGGTGAGCCCGGCAGACCCGTCGAGGTGCGCGTCGTGGTGGCCAAGCGGATCGGCCTGCTCCAGGTCGGTGCCTCCGAAGCGCCCGACCACCTCGTCGGCCGGTCCGGAGTCCACGACGCGGCCGTCGGCCAGGACGACGGCCCGTTCGCACACCTCGGCGATCACCCGGAGGTCGTGGGACACGAGGATGATGGTGGTGCCGGCGGCGTGCAGCTGCTCCATGCGCTCGAGGGCGCGGTCGCGGAACTCGGCATCGCCCACCGACAGCATCTCGTCGACGAGCAGGATGTCGCTCGGCACGTGCGATGCGAGCGCGAAGCCCAGCCGGGCGACCATGCCGGTCGAGAAGTGCTTGATCGGCTCGGACATGGCGTGGCGGACCCCGGAGAAGTCGACGACCTCGTCGTAGATGGCGTCGAGCTCGTCGCCGTGGAGTCCGAGGAGCTGCCCGGCGAGGAACAGGTTCTCGTCGGCGGTGAGATCGGGGTGGAAGCCGACGCCGAGCTCGATCATGGACACCAGCCGGCCGGTCACCTCGACGGTGCCCTCCTCGCCGCTGGTGATGCCGGCGATGACCTTGAGCAACGTGGACTTGCCGGCACCGTTCGGGCCGATCAGCCCGATGAAGTCGCCGGGTGCCGCCTCGAAGTTGACCTGGTCGAGGGCGAGCTTGCCGTTCGGGCGCAGGGGGAGGGGAAGCGCTCGCCGGACCCGGCGGCGCTCGATGTCGTCGAACCGCTTGGTGAACTCCTCGATGCGGATCACCGCAGACTCGAGGTGCTGGGCCGGAACCGGCGCCGCGACCTCCGTCGGACCCGCTGGTCGCCACCGGTGCTCGATGGGAACCCGGAGGAACGGCTTTCGCCGTTCCTCCCCACCGAGGTCGAACGATGCGCTCGCCCGATCGAGGACGTCGTTGCCGGCGAGGAGCGCCGTCGAGACGCCACACACCCCGCGGCCGACCGCCTCGATGGGGTCGGTCACGACCCGGAGCGTGACCCGGTCACCGAGGTCGGGGGGCAGCGGTGCCGTGCTGGCCGCCCACGGCCCGAACGGTGGGAAGGTCAGCGTCGTCTCGAGCGCGATGCCCGGGCGGTCCCGAGGGACCTGGAGGTCGACCTCGAGCTCGAGGCGGTCGCCCGTCTCGAGGGTGGAGGTCACGACGTGCAGCCGTTCCACCGTGGCGCCGCCGATCGTCGGCTCGGCGCCTTCGGCCGGCCTCATCTGGCCGATCGAGACGAGGTAGTTCGGCACCACCACCGCGGGGTCGCCGTCGTCGACGACGCGGCCGTGGTCGAGCACGAGCGCCCGCTCGCACAGCTGCGTGACCAACCAGAGGTCGTGGCTCACGAACAGCACCGTCGCGCCCTCCGACTGGAGCAGGCGCACCCGTTCGATGCAGCGGGCCTGGAACTCGCGGTCTCCCACCGCGATGGCTTCGTCGATGGCGAGGATGTTCGCCTCGCCGTGGGTGGCGACCGAGAACCCGAGGCGAGCGGCCATGCCCGTCGAGTACTGCTTGATCGGCTGCGCCAGGGCCGTGCCGGTGAGGCCGGAGAACGCAGCCACCTCGTCGATGAACGTGTGCACCCGGGCGGACGGGATGCTCCGGAGGGCGGCGGCGAGGCGGATGTTCTCCCATCCGGTGAGCTCGGGGTGGAAGCCGACCCCCAGTTCGATGATCGCCGCGAGGGTGCCGTGCACGCTGACCCGGCCCCGGGTCGGCGCGTGGATCCCGGCCAGCACGCGCAGCAGCGTGGACTTGCCCGCACCATTGTCCCCGATGATGCCGATCGCCTGACCCGGAGGGATCACGAGGTCCACGTGGTCGAGCGCCATCGTGCCGGTGCCCTCCACGACATGGACCTCGCCGCGATCGCCCGGGATCGCTCGGGCGAGGTTCGAACGGCGGTACGGCTCGAACCACTTGTCGACCTCGGCGAACTCGATCGCCCCGATCTCAGATGACATCGGTGATGCGGTGCTCGACCGCTCTGGCGTACCAGAGGGCCAGCCCGAGGGCGACGAAGCCGCCGAGCAGGTGGGCCAGGTACCAGCGGCTGTCGGGCACCTCGCCGCGCAGGAGCGCCTCGCGCACCCCTTCGATCGCCGCGGCCATGGGGTTGAGCGCCACGAGGAACGGGATCCCGTCGAGGAACGTCACGCCGTACACCACCGGCGTGGCGAAGAAGCCGATCTGGAGTGCGAGCCGGATGCCGTGGGTCACGTCCCGGATGAACGTGTTCAGGATCGCCAGGCCGATCCCCAGCGCGAGCGACCAGGTGATCAGGATCGTGAGCGGGATGACCACCGAGAACGCAGCGAGCCCGGGCCGGATCCCCTGGACCAGGGCGAGGACCATCAGGCTGGTGAGCCCGAACGCGAGGTCCACCCCCGCCGCGCACGTCGCCGCCATCGGGATCACCTCCCGGGGGAACCAGATCTTGCTGATGATGTCCGCCGATGAGACGAGCGACGGGACGGCGACGTTGAGCGCCGATGCGAACGTCTGCCAGATGACCAGCCCAGCCCACGCGAAGGTCAGGTACGGGACGCCATCGCCGTCGACGTTGGCGCTGTGCGTCAGGATCACGCCGTAGATGGCCAACAGGCCCAGGGGCGTGACGATGGCCCAGAGCACGTTCAGGATGCTCTGCCGGTACCGGGTCTTGTGCTCTCGGACCACCCAGCGCCGGAGGATGGGCCAGGTCAGCTGGAGCCTTCCGATGAGCGACAGGTCCATCGGCGACGTCGAAGCTGGCACTCGTGCGAGTCTAGGTGAACCGTTCCCGAGCCAGGCCGAACGTCGTCGGCGCGGTGGCATCGAACCATCCGGGTCGGCGATGATGGGACCTGTGGAAGCCGCAGGGGGCGTGGGGGAGCGCGTGCTGGAGCCGATCATGGCTGGTGACCCCTCGCCTGCCCCCGTGCGCGACGGGTTCGGCCTCCGGATCCTCCGGTCCCTGCTCGTGGGCTACACCCGCCTCGTTCGGCGCGTCGCTCCCGCCGGTGCGATCTGGGACGTCGGACGCTTCTTGGGCCTGGGGGCGCTCGAAGCCGGGTGGATGTCCGTGCGAGACGAGTTCGACGGGCTGGAGCAGGCGAGGGCGCGGCACGAGTTCGAAGACGTGGCTGGGATGGACCTCGGTCTGGAGGGCTCGTGGCAGGCCCACTTCCTCGTCGAACAGGGCCAGGCGCTGCCCGCCGCCGCCTCGTGTCCGGCCACGATGGCGCTGCTGTCGCAGATCCAGGGCCTGCGCGGCGCCTACTTCTCCGTGATGGGCCCCGGAACGCTGCTGCGGCCCCACGCCGGACCCAACGCCTCGATCCTCCGCGCTCACCTCACGCTCCGCACGCCGGAGCCGATCGGCGCGGCGGGGCTGGAGGTCGACGGACGCCGCATCGAGCACCGTGCCGGCGAAGCCTTCGTGTTCGACGACACCTACCTCCACAGCGCCTGGAACCGAGGTGCCTCGGAACGGGCCACGCTGATGCTCGACCTCCAGCGGCCCCTCCCGGCCTGGTTCCGTCCCCTCGACGCTGCGGTGCAGGCGCTGTGGGGTCTCCACCCCGCGCGGCGAGGCGGCCTGGCCCGCCTCATCGAGCTCGACGCGGCGAGGAACGGTTGAGCACGACGACGGTCAACGCGGTCGCCCACGACCTCGACGAGCTCGGCTACGCCGTGGTGCCCCTGCTGACATCTGCCGAGGTGGACGCCCTCCTCGCCGACTTCCGCACCTGCCATCCCGATGGCGGCAGCGGCTTCGAGACCGACTTCGAGCGAGACGATGCCGGCTTCAAGGTCGGCGTCTCGGAGCGGACCGCCTGGGTGTGGGAGCGGGTCCGGGACATCGTTCCCGGCTATGCCCCGTTCATGGCCAGCTACCTCGCCAAGTGGCCCACCCCAGACAGCGATCTTCCGCTGCACGCAGACTGGTCGTACGTCGACGAGTCCGTCCATCCCTCCTATGCCGTCTGGGTGCCCCTGGTCGACACGGGACCCACGATCGACAACGGTGCGCTCGCCGTGGTCCCGCGCAGCCACCACCTCGTCCGTTCGTGGCGCGGCACGGCGACCCCCGCGTGGTACGAAGCCGGAGCGGAGGGCTTCGTGGCAGCAGCGGTCGAGGTCGAGGCGCCAGCCGGCTCGGCCGTCGTGTTCGACAACCGGCTCCTGCACCACTCGCCGCCGAATCGCACCGCGTCGGTGCGCCCGGTCCTCGCCGGGGCGTTCGCACCGGACGGTGCCCAGCTGATCCACGTGGTGGGCGATGGCGATGCACGGGGTCGGATCCTCGAGGTGGGTGCCGAGTTCTTCCGGGACCACAACCCCTCCGGCCTGCGCCAGCAGCGGCCGCAGGTGCCGTCGGGGGCACCCGAGATCGACCTGGTCGAGGGTGGTTACGACCCCGTCTCCCTCGCAGCAGATCACGGGGTCGACGACGCCGCCGCGTTCGCTCGGCGCGCTGACGGCGGACCCTGCCTCCGGTGGCCCGAGCCCTCGGAGCCCAGCGCCATGGTCGCCCTCCGTTCCGTGCTCGGCTCCTCGGTGGACCTCCGTTCGCTACCGTGGGCCCCCGACGTGGTGGATGCCGATCCGGCAGCAGCGATCCATGCGCCGCTGGTGGTCGCCGGACGCCCGACCCCGCTCGGACGAGCGCTGGGAGGGTCCCTCCTCTCGGACGCACCGCCGTGGGCCGAGGTGCGCCTCATCCGCCTGCGTCCGGAAGCGGAGCTCGAGGTCGGGGTCCTCCCCGGCAGGACCGATGTCACGGTGATCGGCTTGGAGGTGGACGACCCCCCGGTCCTAGTCGTCGGCACCGGCTGGTCGGCGCTGGGCGCAGGGGACGTCGCGCGGGTTCCCGGGGGGCAGCTCCAGGTTCGCAACCGGGCGTCGCGCCCGGCCGCTCTGCTGGTGGCCACCGGCACGCCAGCGGACGTCGCCCCCACCTGGATCGGCCGCTTCGCGCCGTGGGCCGCGCGGTTCGCGCATCGGGCCCCGGGCCCATGGGACCTCGCCGTCGAGCTCACGGAGGCGATGGCGTGAGCGCTCCCGTGCAACCAGGTGCACCGATCTTCGCCGACCCCGCGCTCGACGAGGCGTTCAAGCGCGACGGATACGTGGTGATCGAGGGCTTCTGCGATGCGGACGGCGTCGAGCGGCTCGTGGAGGCCTACGAGGAGCTCGGACCGGCTCCCGGGGATCTGGGGGAGTACTGCCACTTCGACTTCCAGAGCGCCGACCAGGCCTACAAGCGTTCGACCGACGCGGTCATCCGCCAGGTCCTCGTCGGCCCGATGGAGCGCTCGTTCTGCAGCTACCGGCCCTACTACGGCAACTACGTGATGAAGTGGCCTTCCCCCACGTCGTGGTTCGGAGTCCACCAGGACTCGTGCTTCGTGGACGAGTCCACCGCGGTCTCCGCGTCGATCTGGGTCGCCACCACGGAGGTGGACGAGCACAACGGTGCGGTCTGGTTCTTCCCCGGGAGCCACCGGATGCGCTCGACGGTGCGCGGGAGCAACCAGGCCACCTACTCCTTCCAGGACGTCGGTGCAGCGATCGAGGCCAGGTGCGGACGGATCGTGCGGCTCGCTCCCGGCGATGCCGTGGTGTTCGACCACCGCGTCGTCCACTGGTCCTACGCCAACACGTCGGACGCCCCGCGGCTTGCCGCGGTCTTGGGGGTCGTTCCCGAGCGGGCCACCCTGCTGCACCACCACGCGTCCGACGACGGTGCCACGGTCGAGACCTTCGCCATCGATGACGAGTTCTTCATCGTGAATGACCCCTTCGGCTCGCTGCTGGACGGATTGCGGGGATACCCGAGCCTCGGGCGACGGGACCTGGTGGTCGAACCGGTTACCGATGACGAGCTGGCCCGTTGGCTGCTGGAGCATCCGGTCGAGGCCGATGCCGAGCTGGCCGCGGAGCTGCGGGCCGTCGCCGCTCGAGCCGCTCGCACCGCCACCCCCTCGATGGCGACGGAGAACCGGGGACAGGGCGCTGCCGGCCCGTCTCTAGCTGCCCATGCGGCCGCGGAAGCCGATGCCGACGTCGAGCGCCCGATCGATGCCGATCCCGAGTCCGCTGACCCCCAGGCCGACGCAGGTGCCGCTGCCGGCGTCCCGGCCATCGAGGCCATCGGACCGGTCGGGGAGGTGGGGCCGGTCTCGCCCAGCTCGTTCACCGCGAGGGCCCGGAGGAGGGTTGCTCGGGCAACCTCCCGGATACGATCCGGCGTGCACTCGTTCGGGCGCCGGGCGTGACCGCTGCGGATCCCCTCGAAGGCGACAACCCAGTAGCGGCGGGAGGAGGAGGCGTGTCCGCTGATCGCTTCTCGGCCTGGGAGGCCGAACGCGACGCATCTGGTCATCCGTTCCACGCCACCTGCTACGCCCCCTTCGTCTCCCTCGAGTTCGACACGCAGGGCTTCGCGTACTCCTGCTGCGCCAACGGCACCTATCCCATGGGTAGCGTTGCCACGTCGACGTTGGCGGAGATCTGGCACGGCGCTCGTCTCGCCGCCCAGCGGGATGCGCTGCGCGTCGGCGATCTGAGCTACGGCTGCGCAACCTGCCGCTGGTACTTCGAGAACCAGCGCCCCTCGCCGCCCGCTGTCATGTACGAGCGGTTCGCGGTCGACGGGGAAGCACCGGCGTGGCCGCGCTCGCTGACGTTCGCCTTCTCGAACCAGTGCAACCTCCAGTGCGTCCAGTGCAGCGGCGAGTTCTCGTCGAGCATCCGCATCCACCGTGAGGGCCGCCCGCCGCTCCCTCGGGCGTACGGGCCCCGGTTCTTCGAGGAGCTGCGGGAGTTCCTGCCGCACGTCGAGGAGATCCGGCTCCTCGGGGGCGAGCCGTTCCTGGTGTCGGAGACCTACGAGCTCCTGGCGCTGCTCCGCGAGCTCGACGTGCGACCCCGCCTCCACGTCACCACCAACGGGACGCGGCTCGACCGGCGCGTGCGCGAGGCGTTCGCCCAGGTGCCGCTGTCGATCAGCCTCTCGCTCGATGCCGTGTCCGAAGACGTGCTCGAGCGGGTCCGGGTGGGTGCACCCGCTCCGGAAGTGCTGGCGAACGCGCGGGATCTGGCAAGGCTGGCAGGCGGGAGCGGAGGGGGCTTCGGCATCAACTTCTGCCTGATGCGGCACAACTGGGAGGAGCTCCCCGGCATCCTGCGCTTCGGTGAGGAACTGGGAGCGTGGGTCTCGGTCATCCCCGTGTACGGCGACGATCACAGCTTCTACAAGCTCGACGACGCGTCGCTCAGGCAGGCCGCTGAGCTTCTCGGCGCTGAGGACGAAGCGCTGCGGTCCGAGCTCGAGGTGAACCGTCCGGTGTGGGACAGCGAGCTCCGCCAGGTGCGCGCCGCGGCTTGGTCCGATGGCCCCGCCCCACCCACGATGCTCGAGCCGACCCGGCACGACAACGCTGCGGCGTTCGTCCGCGAGCGACGCTCAGCGGAACCGGTGGTGGTCGCGCCACCGCCGCCTCGCTGGTGGCGTCGACGTCGGTCGGGCGTCCCGGCGCTCGCCGATGGCCCCGATCTCGATCGGGAGCTCGCCCGCTGGACGCCCGACGGTGCCGTGGTCGTGGTCGACACCGATGCCGACGATGTCGTCACGGAGGTCGTCGTCGTCCACGGGCGGCCGCCGGTGGTCGACCCCCGAGCGTGGTCGGGGAGGACGTTCGACGAGGTCGCCTCGCAACTGTGCGCAGCCTGGGGCTCCTCGGTGTGGCTGGTCGAGGAGGATCGCGCACGGGCCGGGATCGTCGACCAGCTGGTCGCGTTCAGCCCGCTGCCGCATCGGGAGAAGCGGGGCGTGGTGGTGCGGGTGGTGTCCAGGACCCGATCGGGAGGCGGTTGGCGCACCCACCTCGCGATCGACCCTTCCTTCTTCGACGGGTCCGACCCGTCCGCGGGCTCGGGGCCACCGTCGGCTTGGAGCGGGTGAGACGGCCGGGCCGACTCACCCGGTTGAGGCCCGTCTCGTCGGTCCCAGGGCCACCAGGGCGGGCGCGTCTCCGTCCACCGGAGCGCCCCCGCCGTCCTCCGGCGCGCCGAGGTGCTCGCACACGGATTGGTAGAACCGAGAGGACATGGGGTCGTACACCTTGAGCGGCGAGACGCGCTCGAGGTGTGCGACCTCCCAGAAGGAGGTGACGAAGCCCGGGAAGTACGGGTCGGTGGGGGACCGGTGGCGTCCGAGCATGTCGCGTGCCACGGCATCGGGATCGTCGTGCACCGTGAGCAGGCCAGGGCCGAGGTCGTCGAGCCGGATGCTGGGCCTCGGGTCCGGGTCGCCCCGCAGCAGCGATCGCTTGGCGTCCTCGAAGTAGCGGACGTAGTCGTGAACGAGCGCCACGGTGAACGGGGTGACCCGATCGGGCCACGGCACCAGCTGGTAGCACACCTCGAACGCCGTCTCGAGGCCGGCATCGTGGATGCCGGTGATCTCGTCGACGAGCCGTCGGAGCTCGTCGAACAGCGGCCGCCAACCTCCCGGCGGGACGATGAAGTCCTCGAAGTGGTGGAGCACGAAGGCGGCGCGCGGCCATCGCTCGGGGTCATCGTCGACCCGGCGGAGCAGCTCGTGGAGCACGTCGACGCCTCGCCACCCGTGGTCCCACTGGAGGTAGCGGAGGACGTACCGGAGCAGGCCCAGCACCTCGAACGCCTGGAACGCGTACGCGAACCGGTGCATCAGGGTCCAGTCCTCGGCCGAGTAGCTGCTCGTGGACACGATGAGGCGGCCATCGACCACGATGCCGTGCTCCGCTTGGTACGCCGGATCGCCCATCGGTGCGTTGGGGAGGACGAAGGTCCGGTACATGTGGGGTCGAGCCTGCTGGTCCAGGCACCACTGGAGGTCCGACTTGAGCGACTCCAGCGTGGAACCGGGGAGCCCGAGCATGAGCTCGCAGTGGAGTGGAAGCGACCGTGCCCGTAGCTCGGCGGTGATCTCGTCGTACGTCTCGGTCTTGATGTTCGTGCGGTGGACCGCTTCGAGCGTCGCAGGGTCGCGGGACTGGAGGGCGATGGCCACCTTGAGCGAGACGCCCGCCTGGAGGAGCTCGTCGATCATGGCCACATAGCGGTGCGGCGAATTCTTCGGCGGCCCTGCGCCGAGGAACTGGGGGAAGCCCGTCCGGCGATGCGCGTCGCCGATCGCCTGGGCCACCTCGATGTCCCGGGGATGCAGGCCCCAGTTGGCGTCGGCGATGAGCCAGAACCCGACCTGCCGGTCCGCAAGCCACTCGATCTCCCCGAACACTCGATCGAGCGGGAAGAAGCGGACCCGCGACATCGTCGCCTGACCCCAGTCGCAGAAGGTGCAGCCGTAGGGGCAGCCACGGTTGGTCTCGATGGAGAGGTGGCCGCGTCGTTGGACGTCGTCGGGGACCAGATCCAGTTCGCCCGAGAGGAGCGGCGACGGGAAGTCGCCGAGCTCGGCGTGCCGGGGACGGTCGGGGTTCACGTAGACGTCGCCCGTGGCGGGATCGATGAAGGAGGTCCCCTCGACGCCGCGGAGGCGGCCGATGTCGAGCTCGCGGGTGGCGAACCCGTCGGGTTCCACGAAGGCAGCGAGGAGCGCAGCGAAGGTGAGCTCTCCTTCGCCAGCGACGACGATGTGGCGCGGGCCTCGCTGCTCGAGGAAGGCACGGCATCCCTCGGCTTGGCGGGGCGCCGACGGCCCGCCGTGGATGACGACGGATCCCGGCGCGGCGGCGAGCACGCGTGTCGCGACCGCCTGGTTGGCCTCGACGGACCAGATGTAGTCCGAGCAGAGGAGGACCACCGGGCCATCCGCCGCTTCTGCGATCCGGACGACCTCCTCGGCGTGGCGCATCCGGTGGAGGTGGTACGCCTCCGCGAGGCGGCCGTCCTCGTAGACACGCGCGTACGCCACCACCGCGGCGCTCCCAAGGGGCGGCCCCTCGTCGGTCGCCCAGAAGGTCAGCACCGGGATCGGCTCAGCCATTGCCCGGCTCCGCGTCCCCGGCACCCGGTGTCGCGGCACCAGGGGCGGATCGGGCGTCCTGCGCGCCGCGCCGGTGCAACCTGCGTCGGAGCAGCCCGATCGCCGAGGTGAGGGTCCCGGCCTGGGGCTCGGCCTCGGCTGGTACGGAGAGCGGTGGCGGCGCGCTGAGGTCCGGTGCGGTCGCCTCCGGCTCCTCGTGCGCGACCGGTTCGTCCTGTTCGAGCCTCAGGCAGCCGACCTCGACCAGATCATCGGCGAGGGAGGGGGCACCCGGGCCGAACGCATCGATCGCAGCCCCGTCCTCGATCCCCTCGCCCACCATGGCCAGCAGGCGGAGGTGGTCGGGACCCAGGAGGACCCACCGGGCGGTCCGATCCGAGTAGATGGTGAGCCGGCCGCCGACGAGGCGGGCTGCGGTCGCCCGTCCGGGCACCAGCCGGCGAGCGGGGTTCGTGGGCGGGTCGGACGGCCCGTGCTGGTCGTCGGCCGGAGCGAGCAGGGCCACGAGGTCCTCCACGGGCACCGCCTCGGGTGGCCGTCGGTCCGTCGGGCACCAGGTGACCAACGAGGATTCCAATACGAAGAACCCGCTGTCGCTTTCGTTCCGCATGTACCGCCACCGCTTCTGCGCGACCCCCATAAG
>JAGQSL010000404.1 GCA_020439525.1 Acidimicrobiales bacterium
GCGTACGTGGAGAACTTGAAGCCCTTCGTGTAGTCGAACTTCTCCACGGCCCGCATCAGGCCGAGGTTCCCCTCCTGGATGAGGTCGAGCAGGTGCATGCCGCGCCCGACGTAGCGCTTGGCGATGCTCACGACGAGGCGCAGGTTGGCCTGGATCAGGTCGCTCTTGGCCCGCTCGCCGTCGCGCGCGGTGCGCTCGAGCTTGCGGCGCGCCACCCGGTCGAGCTCCTCGATGCGGCCCGACGCCTCGAGCTCGGCGAGGCGCACCGCGGCGAGCCCACCGGCCTCGATGCGCTTCGCCAGCGACACCTCCTCGGGCCCGGTGAGCAGCGGAACCCGACCGATCTCCTTCAGGTACACCCGCACCGGATCGGCGCTGCCACCGCTGGAGCGATCGGCCATGGCCCGCGGGGTCTTCACCAGGCGGAGGCGGCTGCGCCGGGCGTTCTCCTCCTCGTCGTCGGCCAGCTCGATGCCGCTCAGCGGATCGGCCAGCACCTCGGCCAGGTGGGCCGCAGCCTCCTCGGCCGCCTGGGCTTCGAGGTCGGCGGCATCGCGCAGGTCGGCGTCCTCGTCGAGGCGCAGGCCGTGCTCGCCGAGCAAGGTGCGGATGGTGGCGATCTCGCGGTCGAGGTTCTCGAGGTCGACGTCGAGCACCTCCATCACCTCGGCCTGGGTGACGGTCTGGGTGCCGGCCGCCTTGGCCCGGCGGATGAGGTCGTCCCAGGCGGAGGGGTCGGTGGTCGGAAGCGCAGCCATGTCGTTCATGCAGCCCCCTCCCCCCGGCGTGCGAGCCACGCTAGCAACTCTCCTTCGCCCACCGGATCGGGAGGGTCCTCGGGGGCGGCGGCCTCGATCGCCTCGATGCGCCCCTTGAGCCATCCCGTGGTCTGCGACCAGGTGGCGAGGTCGGCGGCGAGGCTCCGATCGGCCTGGAGGTCCTTGAGGGCCCGCAGCGCGAGGTCGCGCAGCAGCAGGCGGCGCACGTCGCCGGGCTGGGCGTCGCTCTCCTCGACGGCGAGGCGCGAGAGGAGGTCGCCCACGAGGGGGTCCGCCGACTCGACGGCGCGGTGCAGGTCGCCCTCGAACTCCTGGAGGGCCACGAACGCCGCCCGTTGGCGGGGATCGTCGAAGAGCACCGGGTGGAGCAGGCCGAGCACGTTCGCCGGGTCGGCGATGGCGAGGCGCAGCGCGTTGGTCTCGGGCGTCTCCTGGCGCTCGGGCCGCTGGCGGGGCGACTCGATGCGCACCCGGGGTCGGATGCCGCCGCTGCGGATCGAGGCGCGGAGGCGGTCGGGGTCGAGCTGGCACCGCCCAGCGATCGCCATCACGTACTGGTCGCGGACGAACTCGTTGGGGTGCTCGGCCACGGCCGCCAGCGCCGTCTCCGCGGCCCGACCGCGACCTTCGGGGGTCCGCAGGTCGGCAGCGGCGAGGATGCGGTCGACCCGGAAGCCGAGGAACGGCTGGGCGTGCTCGATCGAGGCCCGCAGGGCGTCGGGGTCCGAGCGGGCCAGGTCGGCCGGGTCGCCCCCGGGCGGGAGGGCGGCGACGGCCACCTCCACCTCGTGCTTGCGCTCCCACTCGTAGACCCGGTCGGCGGCGGCCTGGCCGGCGGCGTCGGGGTCGAAGGCGAGCACCAGCTTGGGGGCGAAGCGCTGCAGGGTGCGCACGTGGTCGTCGGTGAGGGCGGTGCCGCACGTGGCCACCGCCCGGTCGAGGCCCACGGCGGCGAACCCGATCACGTCGGTGTAG
>JAGQSL010000405.1 GCA_020439525.1 Acidimicrobiales bacterium
GGGGCGACCACCACGACGGCGGCGGCCACCGACCCGCTGGTCGACGCGTTCTACGCCGGGGTACCGCTCGTGGTCACCATGCGGACGATGCAGACCTTCGCCGGGCTGGTGGGGGTGAACCGCCTGTTCGCCACCAGGGCGCTGACGAACGCCGACTCGCGCTTCGTCGTGGCACCGAACAACGACACGCTCTACGCCATCGCCGTGCTCGACCTGTCGATCGGGGCGCACGCGCTCGCCCTGCCCGAGATCGCCGACCGGTACCACGTGGTGCAGATCCTCGATGCGTGGATGGGCCAGGTCGGCCTGCTGGGCACCCGCGCCACGGGCGGCGAGGCCGGCACGTGGGTGATCGCTCGGGAGGGCGCCGAGCCCGACGACCTGGGCGACGCCGAGCTGCTCGCCTGCCCCACCGACCACTGCTTCGTGCTCGCCCGCATCCGCGCTACCGCTGCGGACGTCGACGAGGCGGCCGCGATCGCCGGGTCGATCCGCCTCGAGCCGTTCGGCGCGCAGCTCGACCGCGAGCCGCTCCTGCCGGCGCCGGTGGGCCCGCCGAACGAGGTGGGTGGCAACGGTGCCGCCTACTTCGACGAGCTGGGCGACCTGCTCGGCCTCGACGGCCCGGTGGGGGAGGCGGCGACCGCCGCGCTGGCCGAGGTCGACGACCTGGTGGGCCCGGGGCGCCACCCTACGGAGGAGGCGCCGGAGCGCACCGACGAGCTCGCCGCCGCGGTGAGCGACGGGCTCGACGCCCTCGATGCGGCGCTGGCGGCGGGGTCGGACGACGCAGTGGATGGCTGGGCGGTCCGCCTCGATCTCGGGATGGGCGGCGACGACCTGCCCCTGCCCGACCAGGCCCTCATCGCCCGGTCGTTCTGGGGACCGGTGCCGGCCGAGGAGGCGGTGTACCCGCGGTGCGTGGCGGCCGACGACGGCGAGGCGCTCGACGGTTCGAAGCGCTACCGGATCGTGCTGCCCGGCGATGACCTCCCGCCGGTCGACGCCTTCTGGAGCTACACGGTCTACGGCGAGGACCTGTTCTTCGTGCCCAACCCGATCGACCGGTTCTCCCTGTCGGGCGAGACCCCGGGCCTGGTGGCCGCCGACGACGGCACGATCACCATCGCCCTCCAGCCCGACGACCCGGCCGACGACGCGGTCAACTGGCTGCCCACACCCGACGGGCCCTTCACCCTGATCATGCGCTGCTACCTCCCGCAGCGGGCGATCCTCGACGGCGAGTACCGCTACCCGCCCGTCGAGGTGATGGTCTGATCGCCGTAGCCTCGGCGCCCATGGCCGCTGCCGACCGAGACCCGACCGAGCCGTGGTGGAAGGCCGCGGTCGTGTACCAGATCTACCCGCGGAGCTTCGCCGACGCGGATGGCGACGGGGTGGGCGACCTGCAGGGCATCCGCTCGAAGTTGCCGCACCTCGAGTGGCTCGGCGTCGACGCCCTCTGGCTGTCGCCGTTCTACCGGTCGCCGATGGCGGACTTCGGCTACGACGTCTCGGACTACTGCGACGTCGACCCGATCTTCGGCACCCTCGCCGACTTCGACGAGCTGGTGGCCGACGCCCACGCACGTGGCATCCGGGTGATCGTCGACTGGGTGCCGAACCACACGTCGGACCAGCACCCGTGGTTCGTGGAGAGCCGCTCGTCTCGCGAGAGCGCGAAGCGCGACTGGTACGTGTGGCGCGACCGCACCCCCGACGGTGCGCCGCCGAACAACTGGGTGCAGACGTGGACCGACGGCGAGCCGGCGTGGACCGTCGACCCGCAGACCGACCAGTGGTACCTGCACCTGTTCCTGCCCGAGCAGCCCGACCTGAACTGGCGCAACCCCGAGGTGCGCGCCGCGATGGCCGACGTGCTGCGGTTCTGGCTCGACCGAGGCGTCGACGGCTTCCGCATGGACGTGCTCCACGCCCTCGGCAAGGACCCGGACCTGGCCGACGATCCGGCGGAGCTGATCCCGATCCCGCACTCGGCGCTCAACCACCACGAGAGCACCCATGAGATCGTGCGGGAGCTGCGCTCGGTACTCGAGGAGTACGACGGCGACCGGATGATGGTGGCGGAGATCTTCCTGCTCGACACCGAGCTGGTCGCCTCGTACTACGACGGCGGTGCCGGCGTGCACCTCGCCTTCAACTTCCCGCCGCTGTTCGCCCCGTGGGCGGCGCGGCCGTGGGCGGTGCGCATCGACGAGGTGGCCCGGATGATCGAGCCCCAAGGCTGGCCGTCGTGGGTGCTGTCGAACCACGACCAGCCCCGCCACCGCACCCGCTACGGCTCCGAGGCCCGTGCTCGGGCGGCGGCCGTGCTGCTCCTCGGGCTGAAGGGGACGCCGTTCCTCTACGCCGGCGAGGAGCTCGGGCTGGAGGATGCGGTGGTGCCCGAGGACCGGGTGGTGGACCCCGGTGGCCGCGACGGGTGCCGGGCGCCGATCCCGTGGACCGTCGAGGGCGACCACGGGTGGGGCCGGGCCGAGGGGCTCGACACCCCCTGGCTGCCGTGGCCGCCCGACGCCGCCGAGCGGTCCGCCGAGGCGCTTCGGGCCGACGAGGGCTCGATCCTCCACCTCTACCGGCGGCTGCTGGCGGCCCGCCGGGCGAGCACGGCGCTGCGGCTCGGCGACCAGGCGATGGTCGACGCCCCCGACGACGTGCTCGCCTGGGATCGGACCGGGGCCGGTGGCGATCGCCGACGGGTGATCGTGAACTTCGGGTCGTCGACGGTCGACGTCTCGACGCTGGTGGAGGGCTGGGCGGTGGAGGTGGCGTCGGCCGACGGCGCGCTCGGCACCGACGGGGCCCTCGCCGCCGATGCGGCGGTGCTGCTCCGCCCCACCTGACCCACGACGCGCCGATGCCTTCCTGGTGCAGAACCAGGACACGGGCGTCCGGGTTCCACACCAGGAAGGCGGGGGCGAGCGGTGGGCCGCTCAGGCGGCGGCGCGGCCGGCCGTGCCGAAGGCCATGCCGAGGCTGATGGCGACCAGCCAGATCGGCATGGCGAAGCCGACGAAGCCGGGCAGGCCCATGGCCGCGGCCATGGCGAGCGGCGGGACCAGCAGCACGACGCTCACGACGCCCATCCAGCGGGGGAGCACCTTGCGCCGCCCGAAGGCGAGGACCGCCACGCTGCCGGCCGAGAGGGCCGCGCCCCACCAGCCGAGGAGCGCCCCGAAGTCGAGGAGCGTGAAGTTGGTGAAGATCGCCTCCCGCGAGAGCCAGCCCTCGTCGGGCCCGCCGGGGAGGTACAGCGCCATCGAGCCCATCAGGCAGACGAAGGCGATGTTCACGGTGGCGGTCGTGGCGAGGCCCTGGCCGACGAGCCGGGCGGCCGTCGAGTCCGGTGCCCGCTCCTCGGCCCAACGGCGCCAGCCCTGGGCGGCGACCAGCAGGCAGGCGATGCCCACGAGACCGAGGACGAAGCCGAGGTGGTAGCCGGAGCGGTCCAGCTCGTCGATGACGTCGACGCCCTGGGAGGCCTGCTCCTCGGTGAGCGTCGGCATCGAGACACCGATCGACGCGAAGGCGGCGATGGCACCGGCGGCGCCGGCGAGGGCCCAGCGGCCGCGGCCCGCGGTCCGACGGGTGGGCTCGCCCTCGACGTCGGAAGCGGCGGCGATGGCGGGATCGGGGTGGACCGTGGTGGTCGTGGTGGCGGTCATGGCGTGCTGCCCTTCGTGCATGGCCGGCTCGTTCCGGCAGGAGCACGATCTGCTGGGCGCCTTGGACGCGACGTGGGAGCCCGGTGGAGCCCGCTCCACGTCGCCTCCTCGCGAGTGGCCTCGACGGTCAGGCTCGGCCGTAGTGGCGCAGCTCGACGGTGTTGCCGTCGGGGTCGAGCACGTAGAGGCTCGTCCCGTCGCCCTGGGCGCCGAAGCGCCGATCGGGGCCGTCGACCACGGTGAAGCGCCCCGAGTCGGCGATCGCCTGGAGGTCGGTGGGCTCCACCACGAGGCAGAGGTGGTCGACGTTGCGGCCCTCCGGGCTCGGCCGGCCGCCGGGCGGGGCTTGGAGCAGGTCGAGGATGGTGGTGGCGTCGACCCGCACCGAGGGGAAGAAGACCTCGCCCCGCCGGTACTCGTCGACCCGAACCGGCTCGAGGCCCAGCTCGCCGAGGTAGAAGGCCAGCGAGCGCTCCACGTCGTCGGCCCAGAGGACGAGGTGGTCGAACCCGATGACCCGGAACGGAGCGTCGCCGTCGCGCATGGCGCCCATCCAACCACCCCGGTCCACCGCCTGCGTCGGGTTCCCCCGGTTCTGCCGCGCTGGATGGTCGTGGGGGACCGTGGGGCGCGGCAGAACGAGGGGCCCCCGGTTCTGCCGCGCTGGATGGTCGTGGCCGACCGCTGGGCGCGGCAGAAGGGGTGGGCCGAGGAGGCCGGATCCGAACGAGGGCCGAACCGAACCCTCACGATCCGCGAAACCTTCGGCGGGAGCCCTTCACCGGGCGTCGGGGCATCGGTACCGTCACGGCCAACCCGCACCGACCGAAGGAACGCCTCCGATGGATGCCCCCGAGCCCGCCCCCGCACCGACCCGCCGCCGTGGGCGCTGGATCGCCGGCGGCCTGGTGGTCGCCGCCGCGATCGCGGCCGTGGCCATCGGCGTGTTCGGCGTCCACACCCTGTTCCTCGACGACGAGGTGAGCGAGGCCGGGCCCGAGTTCGACTCCGGCGCCCGCCTCGACGATGCGACCGACGGGGGACCAGCCGACGACGACCCCACGGCCACCACCGACGACGGCGACGAGGGCGACGAGGGCGCGCCGGCCGCCGAGCCCGAGGCACCCACCGTCACGACGGTCGCGACGGGCACCTTCACCGGGGTCGACCACCCCGGCGAGGGGACCGTCAACCTGCTGAGCGACGGCACCCAGACCTTCGCCCGCTTCGAGGACGACTTCGCCACCGACAACGGGCCCGACCTGTACGCGGTCGCCTACGTGGCGGGCGAGCGCATCGAGCTGGGTCGGCTGAAGGGCAACATCGGCGCCCAGAACTACGAGCTGCCGGCCGACGTCGACCCCGTCGCCGTCGAGCAGGTGGCCGTCTGGTGCAAGCGGTTCGATGCCACCTTCACCGAGGCGACCCTGGGCTGATCCGCCTCACACGACGCGGTCGTTGCCGCCGTCGACGGGGAGCTGGGCGCCGGTGGTGGCCGCCAGGTCGTCCGAGAGCAGGGCCGCCACCGTCGCGGCCACCGTCGCCGAGGTGACCTCCATGCCGAGCAGGTTGCGCCGCTTGTACTCGTCGACGCTCAGGCCGTAGTGCTCGGCGCGGGCCGCCAGCACCTCGTCGGTCCACAGTCCGGTGTCGAACACGGCATCGGGGTGCACGGTGTTGACCCGGATCCCGTCGGCCGCCCACTCCAGCGCGGCGATGCGCGCCACCTGCGTGATCGCCGCCTTGCTCGCCGAGTACGCGGCGGCGCCGTTGCCGGGCGCGGGCACGTTCTTGGAGCCGATCACCACCACCCGGCCCCCGACGGGCGAGCGGGCGAGCAGCGGGTGGAGGTCGTGCAGGAGCCGCACCGAGGCGTCGAGGTTCACGTCGAGCACCCGACGCCACTCGGTGGGGTCGAGCGCGGCGATGGGGGCGGACGCCCCGAAGATCCCGGCCGACACCACGGCGAGGTCGACGCCCCCGAACGCCTCGACGCCGGCGAGCAGGGCGCGCTCTTGGGCCTCGGGGTCGGTCACGTCGGCCGAGACGCCCAGCCAGGCCGCGGAGCCGGGGAACGCGTCGACGACCGAGGCGGCGAGGTCGAGGCCCACGACGCAGGCGCCGTCGGCCAGCAGCCGAGCGGCGCACGCCCGGCCGATGCCCGAGGCCGCACCCGTCACCACGGCGACCATCCCGCCGAAGCGAGGCGGCGGGCCGGCCTTGGCCAGCTTGGCCTGCTCGAG
>JAGQSL010000038.1 GCA_020439525.1 Acidimicrobiales bacterium
CTCGGGCGTGGCGAGGTCGGCGGTGACGTCGGCGTCGTGCAGGTCGATGCCAATGACCCGGTCGCCCGCTGCGGTGAGCCGGGCGACGGTGGCCGCGCCCATGCCCGAGGCGGATCCGGTGACGACGATGGTGCGGGGCATGCGGCTCCTTCAGGCGGCCGGGGCCGTTCGGGGGGTGGGGTCGTTCAGGACGCAGCGCGTCCCCGAGTAGATGGTGGGCATGCACTTGTTGCAGTGCGTGCAGGTGCCCGCCTCGGCCTCGCCGGCCTCGAGCTTGCGGACCAGCTGCGGGTCGCGCAGCAGGGCCCGGCCCATGGCGACGAGCTCGAAGCCCTCGGCCATGGCGCCCTGCATGGTGTCGAGGCGGTTGATGCCGCCGAGGAGGATGAGCGGCATCGTGAGCTCGGCGCGGAACTGGCGGGCCATCGGGAGGAAGAAGCCCTCCTCGAACGGGATCGTCGGGAAGATGCGCTTGCCGACGAGCGGGAACACGAGGCCGATCAGCTTGGGCTGGGAGGCGGCGAACTCCTTCATGGGCACGTCGCCGCGGAAGAAGTACATGCCGTTGAGCAGCGACGAGCCGCCCGTGAGCTCGAGGGCGTCGAGGTGCCCGTCGGCCTCGAACCACTGCGCCACCCGCAGGCTCTCGTCGGGGTGGATGCCCTTGGCCACGCCGTCGTCCATGTTGAACTTGGCGTAGACGGCCATCCGGTCCGACACCGCTCGGCGCACGGCCTCGACCACCCGGCGGGGGAACCGGCTGCGGGCCTCGAGCGTGCCGCCGTACTGGTCGGTGCGCTTGTTCAGGTTGGGCGAGACGAACGAGCTCAGCAGGTAGTTGTGGCCGAGGTGCACCTCGATCGCGTCGAAGCCGGCCGACTCGGCGGCCCGGGCGGCGCGCTCGAAGTCGGCCACCACCTCGTCGAGCTGCGCGGCCGTGGCGGCGCGCACGATCCCCTTCGCCGGCGCCGCGAACCGGGTGGACGGCGCGAGCGACGGGTTGCGCTTCGAGTGGCCCTGGGCCACGAGCCCGGCGTGGCCGAGCTGGATCGACACGGCGGCGCCCTCGGCGTGGACGGCGTCGGTGAGCCGGGCGAGGTCGGGCACCAGCTCGTCGCGCAGCACGAGGGTGTGCGGGCTGACGCGCCCGCCCTTCGACACCGCCCCGTAGGCGACGGTGGTGAGGCCCACCCCGCCTCGGGCGACGGCGAGGTGGTAGTCGATCAGCTCCTGGGTGACGGCACCCCGGGGCATGACCCCCTCGAAGGTGGCCGCCTTGACGATGCGGTTGCGCAGCTCGATCGGGCCGAGGCGGCCGGGCGAGAAGGGCGACGGGGCGGGGTCGGTCACGGGGTGCTCCTGCGGGCGAGGCGGGCGTCGATGCCGTCGAGGACGAGCTCGAGGTCGAACGGCAAGGTGGTGTCGATCGGGTCGGCGACCATGGCGGCGTGCACGGCGCGCGTCGCCGGGAGGTCGTCGCCGCCGGCCGCGAAGAGCGAGCCCGTGCGGTCGACGAAGCGGTCGAGGTCGGCCACCCGGCTCGACCGGGCGGTGATGGCGGCGCGGAACACCAGCCACAGCCCCTGGCCGGCCTCGCGGGGGGTGAGGCCGGCGTCGAGCAGCAGCTGGTTGCCGCGCTCGCCGATGCCGACGCGGATCGACGACGCCGGGCCCTCCAGCTCGACGAGCAGCGTGCCCGCCGACGCGGTGAGCGTGTCGCTCACCTCGTGGGCGAAGTCGGTGAGCCAGCCACGCCAGTCCTCGGCGTCGCTCGTGAAGGCGAGCATGTGGCGGAGGAGCTCGGCGTTCACGAGCGCCACCACCTCGTCGCGCCCCGCCACGTGCGAGTAGAGCGCCGGCGTGGTGACCCCCAGGTGGGCGGCGATCCCCTGCATCGTGAACGAATCCAGACCGAGCTCCAGCGCGGCACCCACGATCTGCGCTTGACTGATGCGCGCCGGGCGTCCGCGGGGGCGGGTGCGCCGGGACGGGGTCGTTGACATCCGTCACAGAATAACCAAAGATCGTTTCAGTAAACAGGGGAAGTCGACCGGTGCGCAGGGGCCCACTTGTGGGTGCGCACCGGCCCATCAGATGGAGATCCCATGCGAAAGCTGGTCGTGCTCTTGTCCGTCCTGGCGCTGCTCGCCACTGGCTGCGGTGACCGCGGCTCGGACGCCTCCGGCGGCACCGGGGGCGGCGATACCACCGCCCCCGCCGATGGCGGCGACGGCGGCGGCAACGGGGACTTCGGCGACCTCAAGGCGGTGTGCGGGCCGAGCGAGGGCGGCGGCGAGGTCGTCGACGACCCGGCCGAGGCCCAGGGCGTGAGCGCGGACGAGATCGTGGTGGGCACCGTCGCCGACCCCGGCTTCCAGGGCCGGCCCGGCCTCAACCAGGAGCTGTTCGACAGCGGTGAGGCGTTCGTGCAGTGGTGCAACGAGCAGGGCGGCATCAACGGCAAGACGCTCAAGCTCAACGAGCACGATGCCGCGCTCACCGAGTACGGGCCGGTGATCGACGAGGCGTGCGACACGGACTTCGTGCTCGTCGGCGGCGGTGCCGTGCAGGACAACCTGTGGGAGACCACGGGCGCCGAGTGCGGCCTGGTCGACATCGCCGGCTTCGCCGTCACCGCGGCCAAGGCGGGCCTCGCCGGCGACGCGCCCGACAAGCGGCGCACGATCCAGCCGCTGCCGAACCCGGGCGACCGCTATCCCGTGGGCGCCGCCAAGCTCGTGCTCGAGGAGTACCCCGACGCCGCCGACCACGGCGCCTTCCTCTACTCCGACTTCGAGACGATCGTGCAGCAGCGCGACAAGGAGCAGCAGGGCCTCGAGCAGATCGGGATCACCTTCGGCGACCCGCAGGTCTACAACATCAACGGCGAGGACAACTGGAAGCCCTTCGCCACCGCCCTCGAGACCGACGGCGTGCAGTTCATGAAGTTCATCGGCGAGCCCACCAACGCCGGCAACCTGCTGGCCGCCATGGACCAGGTGGACTACCAGCCCGAGGTCCGGTTCTTCGAGACCAACTTCTACGACCAGACCCTGCTCGACGCCGCCGGCCCCGGGGCCGAGGGCGTGTTCCTCTCCTCGGCGTTCGCTCCGCTCGAGGAGGCCGACCAGAACCCGGCCACCAAGCAGTACCTCGACCTGGTCGGTGCCGTCGACGGCAAGGTGTCGGTGCTCGGCCTCCAGAGCATGTCGGCCTGGCTGCTCTTCGCCACCATGGCGAAGGACTGCGACCTCGACGGCAACCTCACCCGCAGCTGCCTGCTGGAGAAGGCCGCCGAGGTCACCGAGTGGACCGGCGGCGGGCTCCACGCCCCGGCGAACCCGGGCGAGAACAAGGGCTCGGAGTGCCAGATGGTGATGACGGTGACCGACGGGAAGTTCGAGCGCTGGGCGCCCGACGAGGGCTTCTCCTGCGACCCGAGCAACATCACCGAGGTCGAGCCGCCCAAGTAGTGGACGAGCTCCTCACCTACCTGGTCCTCGGGCTGGTCACCGGCGCGCTCTACGCGGTGTCGGCGAGCGGCCTCGTCCTGACCTACACGACCTCGGGCATCTTCAACTTCGCCCACGGCGCGTTCGGGATGTTCGCGGCGTTCCTCTACTGGAAGCTGCGGGTCGAGAACGGGTGGCCGGCGCCCGTGGCGCTGGTGCTCGTGCTGCTGGTCATCGCCCCGCTCTTCGGCGCGATCGTCGAGCGGGTGATCATGCGGGGCCTGGAGGACACGTCCGAGGTCACGAAGCTCGTCGTCACCATCAGCCTCCTCTTCGGCGTGTACCAGGGCGCGGTCGTGCTGTTCCCGCCCGAGACGGCCCGGCGCCTGCCCGGCTTCTTCGAGGGCAACAGCATCGACCTCGGCTTCTACCGGCTCACCTACCACGAGGCCATCACCATCGCCGCGGCCATCGCCACCGCCATCGGGCTGCGGACCCTGCTGTTTCGCACCCGGACCGGGCTGGCGATGCGAGGCGTGGTCGACGACCGGCCCCTGGCCCAGCTCAACGGCGCCCGCCCGGCCCGGTCGTCGATGCTGGCGTGGGCGATCGGGGCGATGCTCGCCGCCCTCGCGGGCGTGCTGCTCGGCGGCACCCAGGGGAGCCTCGCCCACATCCCGCTCACGCTGCTGGTGATCAACGCCTACGGCGCCGCCATGTTCGGCCGGTTGCGCAGCCTCCCGCTCACCTTCGTCGGCGCCATCGTGCTGGGCCTCGCCCAGTCGCTCGCCATCGGCTACCTGAACCTCGACGAGCCGATCACCTCGGCCTTCGGTTGGACGTTCGCCCGCTCGTTCTCGCTCAACGGCTTGCGCGCCGCCATCCCGGTGGTGGCCCTGTTCGTGGTGCTGCTGTTCCTGAAGCCGCTGAAGGTCCGCGCCGGCGCCCAGCGCAGCACGCGCGAGGTGGTGCCGTCGCCGCCGGTGGCCCGTTGGCTGGTGGGCACCGTGGTGCTCGGCGGCGTCGGCTACGCGCTGGCCACCCTTTACCCGGGGCTGCGCACCTTCCAGATCGGCCAGGGCGTGGCGCTCGGCATCGTCATGCTCTCGCTCGTGCCGCTCATCGGCTGGGCCGGTCAGATCTCCCTCGCCCCCATGGCCTTCGCCGGCATCGGCGCCCTGGTGATGGGCACCTGGGGCGGCGACGGCACGCTCGGCGGGCTCGTCCTCGCGGTGGTCGTCACCGCCCTGGTCGGCGCGCTCGTGGCCCTGCCGGCCATCCGCCTGCGCGACCTCTACCTCGCCCTCGCCACCGCCGCCTTCGCCGTGCTGATGGACTCGCTCGTCTTCAACCAGAACTCGCTGTTCCCGAACGGCAACCTGCCGATCGGGCGCCTCGACCTGTTCGGCATCTCGTTCGACGACGACCGGGCGCACCTCGTGCTGCTGTTCGTGGTGTTCGGGCTGGTGGCCACCGGGCTGGTCTGGCTCCGCCACCGGCGCTTCGGCCGCCTGCTGCTCGCCATGAAGTCGAGCGACGCCGCGTGCGTGACCCTCGGCGTCAGCCTGGCCCGCACGAAGCTCGCGGTCTTCACCCTCTCGGCCGGCATCGCCGGGCTGGGCGGCGCCCTCTACGGCGCCCAGCTGAACCGGGTGAGCTCCACCACCTTCCAGTTCCTCCAGAGCCTCCCGGTGGTGCTGCTCGCGGTGATCGGCGGCATCGGTGCGGCCGGCGGCGCCCTCTTCGGGGCCGGTGCCTACGCCCTCACGTTCCTCATCCTCCCCGACCTGGTGCCGGCCCTCGCCACCTGGTTCGCCCTGGGCCCCGCCCTCGCCGGCATCAGCCTCGGCAAGAACCCCAACGGCGCGGTCAACGAGACGGCGCGGAACCTCCGAGCGCGGCGATCGGGCGCGGCCGCATCGGCCGACGATCCGCTCGCCGAGCTCGAACCGGGCTTCGGCCTCGACGGGCTCACCGACGCCGACCTCCGCCTCCTCGACCGCGCCGTCGGGCTCGACACCGACGCCGCCTACGCCCGCCTGCTCCGCCGCCGACGCCAGCGCGAGGTGGCCGATGTCGCCTGACGCCCCCGTCCGCGGCGGCCGCCTCGAGGCCGACCAGATCACCGTGCGCTTCGGCGGTCACCAGGCGCTGATCGACGTGAGCCTGTGCGCCGAGCCGGGTCGGGTCACCGGGCTGATCGGCCCCAACGGCGCCGGCAAGACCACCACGTTCAACGTGCTCTGCGGGCTCCAGTCCACGGTCCGCGGTCAGGTCCGCCTCGACGGCACCGACATCAGCGGCCTCGCCCCGCACAAGCGGGCCCGGCTGGGGCTGGCCCGCACCTTCCAGCGCCTCGAGACGTTCTCCCTGCTGACGGTCCGCGAGAACGTGATGGCCGGCGCCGAGCTGGCGCCCCGAGCGATCCGTCGGGGCCGAGATGCCGAGGCGACGGCCGACGCGCTGCTCGAGCGACTCGGGCTGGGCGACGTCGCCGACGAGAAGGTCGAGGGCCTGCCCACCGGGTCGGCCCGGCTGGTGGAGCTCGGGCGAGCGCTCGCCGGCGAGCCCCGGGTGCTGCTGCTCGACGAGCCCTCGTCGGGGCTGAACGAGGCCGAGACCGCGGCGATGGGCGCGGTGCTCGACGACCTGGCCGACGACGGGCTCACGATCGTGCTGGTGGAGCACGACATGAGCCTCGTGATGGGCTCGTGCCACGACATCTACGTGCTCGACTTCGGCAAGGTCCTCACCCGGGGCACCCCGGCCGAGGTGCAAGCGGACGAGCAGGTGCAGCGCGCCTACCTCGGCGACCAGCGCGACGAGCCGGCGACCGCGGGAGGCTCGGGGCACCCGGTGTTCGACGATCCTTCCGACGCGCCGCTGTCCCCGGTGATCGAGGTCCACGACCTGTGCGCCGGCTACGGCGGCATCGACGTGATCTCCGACGTCTCCTTCGAGGTGGCCGCGGGCGAGGTGTTCGCCCTGCTCGGCCCCAACGGCGCGGGCAAGACCACCACGCTCGGCGTGATCGCCGGGCTGGTGCCCGCCACGAGCGGCACCGTGGCCCTCTGCGGCCAGCGCGTGCTCGGCGCCGACCCCGACGCCCTCGCCCGCGCTGGGCTCTGCACCGTCCCCGAGGGCCGGGGCATCTTCCCGAACCTCACCGTCGCCGAGAACCTCTGGATGGCCAGCTTCTCCGGCGCGGCGCGCGCCGACATCGAGGAGCGGGCCTACGCCCGGTTCCCGCGCCTGGGCGAGCGGCGCGAGCAGCTCGCCGGGACCATGTCGGGCGGCGAGCAGCAGATGCTGGCCATGGCCCGCGCCCTCGCCACCGACCCGGCCCTGCTCATCCTCGACGAGCTCTCCATGGGCTTGGCGCCCCTCGTGGTGCGCGAGCTCTACGAGCAGGTGGCCGCCATCGCCGCCGAGGGCCTGTCGATCCTCGTGGTCGAGCAGTTCGCCCACGAGGTGCTCGGCGTCGCCGACACCGCAGCGATCATGCTCCACGGCCGCATCGGCCGCATCGGCGCCCCGGCCGACATCGCCGACGAGCTCGCCGCCGCCTACCTCACCGGCGCCACCGCCGACTGACCGACCCACCCACCGCACCAGGAGCGACCCGTGACCGATCCGACCCCCACCGAGGCGACCCCGGCCGATCGGCGCGAGCGGTTCGAGGCCGACCTCGCCGAGATCCAGGTGAAGACCGGCGCGGCGGCGAGCGAGCCGCGGATGATCCTCCTCGGCTGGGTCCTGATGGTCGCCGGCATCGTGCTCGCCGTCGCCGCCTTCATCGCCTCGGGCAGCCAGTCCGACAGCCGCGACGTGATCTCGTCGGTGATCCTCGGCCTGGCCGGCGTCGGGGTGACCGTGATGGGTGCCGCCGTGTTCCTCCGCTACTCGCTCGGCCGCTTCCTGCGGGCCTGGATGCTCCGCCTGGTCTACGAGCAGCAGCAGCAGCGCCCCTGACGCAGGAGGTCAGTGACCCAGCAGCACCCGGAGGACGTGGTGGACCTCCGCGGCGGTCGACCGATCGATCGCGCCGAGCCGGTGCACGAGCCGGCGCCGACTCACCGGGCGGAGCTGCTCGGTCTGCACGTAGCTGGCCTCGTCGAGGCCGGTCGCCGGCTCGGCCTCGACCTCGACGTGCAGCGAGATCGCTCGATGCGTCGTCGTCAGCGGGCAGAGGATCACGAAGGGCAGGTCGGGCCCGAACACCTCGTCGGGGCCGATGACGAGCGCCGGGCGATGGTGTGCCGGCTCGCCGGGGAAGGGATCGCCGAAGTCGACGAGCCAGAGCTCGTCAACCGATGCCATCGGACACGTGCGTCGACTCGAGCTCGCGTCGATACGACGCCCACGCCTCCTGGTCCGCCCGGAGGGCGGCGAACTCGGCCGCGACCCGCGAACCGAAGCGTCGGCGCGCCAGCGCGTCCGCCGCTTCCCGCACGGTGTCCTGCAGCGAGTCCCCCGACTCCGAGGCGAGCGCGACGAGCTGCTGGTGCGTCGCCACATCCACTCGCACGGTCGTCGTCGGGGGCACGAGCGCAGTCTACAAGTTGTAGATGAGCCCGACTACCCCTTCGAGGCCCAGCTCGGGGGGCGCTTCTCGAGGTAGGCGGCCATGCCCTCCTTCGCCTCCTCGCTGGTGAAGAGCTCGGCGGAGAGCTGCTGGGTCCAGGCGAACGCGTCGTCGACGGCCATGGCGGGGACCTCGGCGAGGAGGCGCTTCGACGCCGCGATGGCGCCGGGGCCGGCGAGGAGCAGGTCGGCGACGACGGCATCGACCGCGGCGTCGAGCTCCGCAGCCGGGACCGCCTGCGTGATGAGCCCCAGCCGGGCGGCCTCGGCGCCCGAGAACCGGTTGCCGCGGAGGAACGCAGCGCGGGCGTCGGCCTCGCGCATCTTGGGCAGGCACAGGACCGAGATCATGGCCGGCGCCATGCCGATGCGGACCTCGGTGAAGCCGAACGTGGCGTCCTCGACGCCGATCGAGATGTCCATCGCCGCCGCGAGGCCCATGCCGCCGGCGACGCAGTGGCCGGCGATGCGCCCCACGTAGGGCTTGGGCGAGGTGCGGAACCGGGAGAACACCTCGGCCATGCCAACCGTCCGGCCGGCGCTCTGGCCGCCGTCGCTGCGGCCCGACTGCTCGGCCAGGTTGGCGCCGGCGCAGAACACGGTGCCGGCGTTGGTGAGGATGACGACGCGGACGGCATCGTCGGCGTCCGCGTCGTCGAGCGTGGCGACCAGGTCCGAGACGAGGTCGCGGCTGAGCGCGTTGCGGCGCTCGGTGTCGTTCAGGGTCACGGTGAGCACGCCACCGTCGAGGTCGGTCTCGACCAGGGCCATCACGCCTCCTCGGCGGGTCGGGGGGCGGGGCCATCGGTCGGCGGGCCGGCGAAGGCCTGGGCGCGCGCCATCCAGTCGTGGGCGGCCTCGCCGTCGACCACGAGCGCGGTGTCGTCGAGGTGGCGGCGCTGGGTCACCACGAGGCAGAAGTCCTCGGCCGGGCCGGCGATGCGATCGGCATCGGGCCCGCCGACGCCGTAGGTCCACGTCTCCCCTGACGGGGCGGTCAGCTCGACCACGACCTCGCCCTCGGGCACCTCGAGCTTCCGGTTCACGTACGACCACTTCCGGGTGATGGCCCCGAGCTGGGCGATGTGGCGGAGCCGGTCGGTGGCCGGGCGTTCGGCCGAGACGCCCGCGGCCTGGAGGGCATCGACGATGTCCTGGCCGTGGGCCCAGCACTCCATGAGCCGAGCGGTGAGGAACGACTTCGCGCCCATCGACGGGCCGTACCAGGCGATGCGATCGTCGTCGGCCAGCCCCGCCGCCGCCTCGGCCAGCTCGGCCCGACCCTCGCGCCACGCAGCGAGCAGCTCGGTCGCCGGGAGCGAGCGCCAGGCGCCGAGCGTGAACTCGTCGGCCGCCTCGTCGCCCCGCACCGCCGCATCGATCAGGGCGCCGACCGTGGCCGGGAAGGCGTCGGGGTCGCGCACGGCGAGCGCCGCGTTGCGATCGAAGTAGGTGAGGTGGGCGAGCTGGTCGGCGATCGTCCACCGCGGGCTCGGCGTCGGCAGGGCAGCCTGCTCGTCGGTGAGCCCGGCCACCACCTCGTCGAGCGCGGCCTGCTCGGCGAGCAGGTCGGCGAGCACGTCGCTCACGTCCATCAGGTCCTCCGGGTTCGGGTGGGTCGGGGGAGGCCGCGCAGCACGATGTCGACGACCTCGTCGGCGGCCTCCTTCGGCGAGGTCTGCAGGGTGGGCAGCACCTCGGGGCGGATGAGGTCGCGTCCCGGGGTGGCGAGCGTGCGGGCCACCGCGGCGGTGTCGACCGGTGCGATGTCGCCGCGCTCGACGGCCCAGTCGAGCAGCGCCCGGCACACGGCCACCACGTAGTCGGCGTGCTCCTGGTTGCGGCGCTGCGCGGCGGCCATGGTGTCGAGGTCGCGGGCGTAGGCGGCGGTGGTGCCCTGCACGGCGACCGTGGCCGCCGACAGGTAGGCGCGCAGCGCATCGAGCGGCGCGGCATCGGGCGCCACGGTGCCCATCGCCTCGCGGCCCACCTGCCACAGGTGGGTGTCGAGGACGGTGAGCACCAGCTCGTCGCGGCTGGGGGCCAAGCCGTAGAGGGTGCGCAGCGAGCAGCCGAGGCGGGCGGCGACCTCGGCCATCGTGAGGTCGGCGAAGCCGTCGGCGAACACCCGACCCAGCTCGTGGAGCAGCTCGCGCTGGCGCTCGGTGAGGCGGGCGTGGGCCTCGCGGGTGAGCATCGGCCGAGGCGCGGGGATGGCGCGCAGCCGCCGCTGCAGCTCGGACTGCGGAGGCGCCGCGAGATCGGTCATCGGGATCCCGCCGGCAGGAGCGACGCCGGCACGTCGACGACGCGCGCCCGCAGCCACTCGCCCAGGCCCTTGGCCTGCGCGTCCTGGCGGCTCGACGCGGCCACGCCCTCCTCGAGGATCCCGTGCACGACGAAGTTGATCGACCACAGGTTCGCCAGCTCGTGGCGCTCGACGACGAGCGGCGCCGCCTCGGGCAGCAGCTCACCGAACCGCTCGACGGTGAGCGTGGCGGCCAGCCACGTGTAGGCCTCGGCCGACCGGGCGAACAGGCCCAGGTTGGCGTCACCTCCCTTGTCGCCCGAGCGGGCGCCGACGATCGTGCCGAGCGGGGCGCGGACCGTGGGGCCGTCGGGGGCGGGCGCGAGCGCGGGCGCCGTCGGCTCGACGACCACCGCGTCGGTGGGCATTGGCGCCACCGAGTCGACCACCGAGCCCTCCCCGCCCAGGACCTGGACGAGCTGGGGCACGAGGTCGGCGTCGACCCGCCCGGCCCGGTGGACGCCGAACGGCTTGGCCACGCCCATGCCGGCCGCCCCGAACAGGCCGGGGATGGTGGCGAGCGCCAGCTCGTTGACCGCGCTGGACGCGCCCGTCACCTTGCGCTCGTCGGGGTCCTTGAGGGTGACCTTCCAGAGGGCGACCGCCTGCTCGTTGGTGGCCGGGTCGTCCCGGTCGGTGCGCACCAGGCGCGTGGTGACCGAGGCGATCTCCTCGCGCGGCACGGTGCACGCCGCCCAGAACGCCCGCTCCACCAGCTCCGCCTTGGCCTCGATGTCGAGCCC
>JAGQSL010000039.1 GCA_020439525.1 Acidimicrobiales bacterium
GGCCGTGGGCGCCCGCTTCAAGGGCTCGAACAAGCGGGGCATCGTGCGGTGGTCCACCACCAACACCGTCGAGGAGGCCGTGCCCGAGCGGACGTTCTCGTTCGTCACGAAGGACAGCGCCACCCGCTGGACCTACCGGCTCGAGCCCGAGGGCACCGGCACCGAGCTCACCGAGTCGCGCTCATCGGCCGGCGAGTACCCGGCGCTCGCCCGCTTCTTCACCCGGTTCCTCCTGGGCGGCGTCGACGGCCACACCGAGGAGCTGCGCGAGGGCATGCGGCGCACCCTCGAGCGCGTCAAGGCGATCGCCGAGGGCGGCTGACCGCTCCCGCCGGTCGGGAACCGCGCCGGCCGACGGAGCGACTCATTGCACGCGGCGTGCAAGTTCCGTAGCCTTGGCCTCCACTCGTGGGGCCAGGGGGATCGACCATGACCGACGTCGCCGTCGACGACGAGACCGGCGCAACGCGCACCGATGGCGGCGCACCCGCGACGTGGGCGCTGGCCGCCGCATCGGCGGGTGCTGGGCTCATCCACGCCGCCATGGCCACGGTGCACGCCGACATCTGGCAGGACCGCTACGGGTTCGCCGCCGCCGCCGTGTTCCAGGTGGGCGTGGCGGGGGCGCTCCTGGTCGGACGTCCGGGCCGTCGCCTCGTGGCGCTCGCGGTGGCGGGCAACGCCTTCCTCGTGGCCATGTGGGCGTGGAGCCGCACCGCCGGGCTCCCGTGGGGCGAGACGGCCGGCGTGGCCGAGGAGGTGGGGCCGATCGACCTGGCCACGGTCCTCCTCCAGGTCGTGGCCGTCGCCGTGGGCGCCCGCCTCCTGTTGGCGCCGGCCGGCCACGGCGGCTCGGGGCGCTCCGCGCGGATCGCGCCGGCGATGGCGGCGGTCGGCGCGCTGGCGGTGGCGCTCGTCGCGATCTCGTCGCCCGATGCCGCCAACCACCAGCACGGGTCGGGCACGCTCACCGGGCTGGCGCTCGAGGCCGAGAAGGTCGACGAGGCGCGCTGCGACCGAGATGTCAACCCGCCCGCGTACTGGGAGGAGGCCGAGGCCCTCGGGGTCGACACCCGCTGGGCCGGCGCGCCGCCCGGGGTCGCCGCCACCTCGTCGGACGGCCACGACCACGGGGGCGGCGCAAGCACCGACGGCGGCACCACGACGACGACCCGACCCGACCCGCTCGCCGGGCGGGGCTCGCCCGGGCTCGACCAGCTGGTCTCGGCGACCGCGCTCGCCGCCACCAGCGAGATCGAGGCGGCGAACCTGATCGGCGCGCTGGCCCACGCCACCGACGAGGACTACGACGCGTGGCTCTGGTGGTTGCAGACGTCGGGCTCGCTCGCCCACGACCACTCGTCCACCTTCACCTCCGAGGACGGCAGCGGCCACGGCGGCCACGTGGGCCCCCAGCCGTGGAAGGCCCTCACCGACCCCGCCGAGTGCGAGCGCCTCCACGAGGAGCTCGCCCTGGCCCGCAAGACCGCGCTGCGCTACCCCACGGCGCAAGATGCGATGGACGACGGCTACCGCCTGGTGGCCCCCTACCTGCCCGGGATCGCCTCGCACTTCATCAAGGGCTCGCTGATCGACGGCGTCTTCGAGATCGACCAGCCCGAGATGCTGCTCTACGACGGGAACGGTCCCGACGCCAACATCGTCGGGCTCAGCTACTACCTGTACCACCGGGGCAACAACAAGCCCACCCAGGGCTTCACCGGCGACAACGACTCCGGCCACCGCCACCTCGGGCTGTGCTCGGCGCCGGGCGGTGGGATCATCGGCGACAGCACCACCACCGAGGAGGAGTGCGCGGCGCGCGGCGGCTCCAAGAGCGATGGCAGCGCCGGCTGGATGAGCCACGCCTGGGTCGTGCCCGGCTGCGAGAGCCCCTGGGGCGTCTTCAGCGCGGCGAGCCCGGTGCTCGACGATGCGCTCGGTGCCGACAACGGCGGTCCCCACTGCGCGGGCAGCTCGGTGCGCGACCGCTACGACATGGGCGACGCTCCGGAGGCCGACGGCCAGGCCGTGGCCTCGTCACGCACGCTCGGGGACTAGCGCCGAACACCCTCAGCGAGCGCCGAAGGTCAGCTCGGTCGTGGCGTGGTAGCGCTCCCCCGGGTGCAGGAGGGCCGGACCGAGCGCCGGCCGGTTCGGCGCGTCGGGGAAGCGCTGGGCCTCGAGGCAGACCCCGGCCCGTCGGCCGAACGGAGCGCCGAGGCGGTTGCCGGTGTACACGTGGATCGCCGGCTGATCGGTCGAGACCGTGACGGTGCGTCCCGACGTCGGGTGGTGGAGCTCCGCTGCCAGCGGGAGCCCCGAGCCGGTGGCGGTGGGCTCGGGATCGTCGGCCACGGCGTAGGAGTGGTCGAGGCCGCGCGGCACCTCGTCGAGGACCTCGGCGAGGGGCCGGGCGTGGCGCAGGTCGAGGCCGGTCCCGTCCACGGCGGTGAGCGGTCCGACCGGGAGCGATCGATCGTCGGCGGGCTGCACCCGCTCCGACGGGACCCGCAGCTCGTGGTCGCCGATGGCGCCGTCGTCGCCCCACCGCGAGGGGCCGGCCAGGTTCCAGTAGGCGTGGTTGGTGATGCTGCACGCGGTGGTGGCGTCGGCCACGGCCTCGTAGGTGATGCGCAGCGCATGCCCGTGCAGCTCGTAGGTCGCGGTCACGTCGAGCGCGCCGGGGTGGCCTTGGTCGCCGTGGGGGCTGTGGAGCCCGAGCACCACCGTGCCGCCGTCGTCGCCGGTGGTGGCCGACACGAGGTCCCACACCCGCCACGAGAAGCCGTCGGGCCCGCCGTGGAGGTGGGCGTCGCCATCGTTCGCCTCGACGATCACGGGCCGCCCGTCGACCTCGTAGCGGGAGCCGGCGATCCGGTTCGCCCAACGACCGCACGTGGCCCCGAGGTACGCGTTGCGCGCCCGGTCCTGGTGGTCGTCGGCCGTGGGCAGCGACAGCACGACCTGCTCGCGGCGTCCGTCGCGGTCGGGCGCCTCGACGGTGTGGAGCGTGGCCCCGAACGTGAGGATCGAGATGGCCAGCGCCGAGCTCCGCACCGTGACCTGCTCCACGTCGTGGCGCCCCACCGCGTCGGGTCTCGCCAGGGTTCCGAAGGCCACCACGTCCACCACGGGTCCCATCCTGCCTGTTCGACGCGGGCGGCGCAGGGACGATCACCCGCTCGGTGGACGAAGCGACGGCCCGCGGCATGGGTCCGTCGGCGGCGGTCCGAGGTCAGCTGAAGCGCTGCGGTCGCTCTGCGGATCCTCCCAGGTGCGTCCCGCAGGATCGGTCCCATGCCGCACCACCACGACCACGACGACGAGTTCGACCGGGGGCTCGCCCACGACCTCACGACCCTCGCCACCAGGCGCCGGGTGCTCGGCCTGTTCGGCAGCGCGGCCGCGGCGGTGGCCCTCGCCGCCTGCGGCTCCTCGGGCTCCAGCGGCTCGTCGGCCACCACGACGGGCGCGTCGGGAACGGCCGCCTCGACCCCCGCATCGGCGGGCAGCTCGAGCTCGACCTCGGGCGGCGCCATCCCCGAGGAGACCGCCGGTCCGTACCCCGGCGACGGCTCCAACGGCCCCGACGTGCTGGGCACCGAGGGCATCGTCCGCCAGGACATCACCTCGAGCTTCGCCGGCCTGTCGGGCACCGCCGGGGGCGAGCCGCTCACCATCCGCTTCGCCGTCACCGACCCCTCGGGCGCCGCCCGCCGCGGCCTCGCCGTGTACGCCTGGCACTGCACCGCCGAGGGCGGGTACTCGCTCTACTCCTCGGGCCTCGAGGACCAGAACTTCCTGCGCGGGGTGCAGGAGACCGACGCCGACGGCATCGCCTCGTTCACGTCCGTCTTCCCCGGCTGCTACGACGGCCGGTGGCCCCACGTGCACTTCGAGGTGTACTCGTCGCTGGACGACATCGCGGCGGGCCAACCGATCGCCACCTCGCAGATCGCCCTGCCCGAGGACACGTGCGCCGAGGTGTACGCCAGCGACGACCGCTACTCGTCCAGCGTGGCGAACCTCACGAGGGTGTCGCTCGAGACCGACATGGTCTTCGCCGACAGCTGGGAGCAGGAGCTGGGCACGATCACCGGTGCCGTGGGCGACGGCCTCACCGTCGAGCTCGCCGTGCCCGTCAGCGCCTGACGGCGCCTCGCTGGCCCGCCCGGCTCGCGGGCGCTCACTCGGGGATGCGCCAGTCGACCGGCTCGCGGCCGGCCTCCTCGAGGGCGGCGTTGGTGCGGCTGAAGGGCCGGCTGCCGAAGAACCCGTTGTGGGCCGACAGCGGCGACGGGTGCGCCGACTCGATCACGACGTGGCGCGAGGTGTCGACCAGCGCCTTCTTGCGCCGGGCGGAGGCGCCCCAGAGCAGGAACACCACCCGCTCCTCCTTCTCGTCGACGGCGCGGATGACCGCGTCGGTGAAGGTCTCCCACCCCTTCTTCTGGTGCGACGCGGCCTGGTGGGCGCGCACGGTGAGGGTGGCGTTGAGCAGCAGCACGCCCTGGTCGGCCCAGGCGTCGAGGCACCCGTGGTGGGGCGGCTCGATGCCGAGGTCGTCGTGGAGCTCCCGGTAGATGTTCTGCAGCGATGGCGGGATGCCCACGCCACGACGCACCGAGAAGCACAGCCCATGGGCCTGGCCGGCGCCGTGGTAGGGGTCCTGACCCAAGATCAGCACCTTCACCGCGGCGTAGGGCGTGCGGTGCAGGGCGGCGAACACCTCGTCGTGGGGCGGGAACACCTGGTGGCGCCGACGCTCGTCGGCCACGAACGCCTGCAGCTCGGCCCAGTAGGGCTCGTCGAACTGGCTGCGCAGGACGGGGTTCCAGTCGGTCTTGGGCGCCACCGACCGGACGCTACCGCCGAGACCTGCCAACCTTCTGAGGTGGGCTTCGGGACAGAGGGCGTGCGGGCGTGGCGTCCGCCGCTGCGAACGCGGGCGATGGTGGCCTTCGGCGGCCTGGCCTTCCTCGTCTCGGCCCTCATCGCCGTCGTCTGCTTCGAGATCACCCGCTCCACGCTGATCCGCCAGCGCGAACGGGTGGCCGAGCGCCAGGCGTTCGTCAACGCCCGAGCGGTCGACAACGCCCTCACGAGCGCTCCCGATGCCCCGGCCCAGGCCCTGGCCGACGCCCAGACGAGCGCCCAGGGGTTCGCCCTGCTGCGCGCCGACGGCGAGTGGACCTCGAGCTCGGTCACCGGCGAGGCCTCGGTGGTGCCTGCGGCCATGATCGACCTGCTGGAGGGAGGCGATGTGGCCCGTCAGCGGGTGCGCACCGCCACGGGGTCGGTCGTCGTCGCCGTGGGCGTGCCGTTGGCCAGCGCGCCCGGCGACACGCTCTACGTGGAGCTGGTGCCGATGGGCGACGTCTCGGCGTCGATCAACCGCATCCGCCAGGGCCTGCTGCTCACCGCCATGGTCACGACCCTCGCCGGCGTCCTCGCCGGGCGCTGGGCGAGCGGCCGCATCCTCCAGCCGGTGAGCCGCACGGCCGAGGCCGCCAACCTGATCTCCGCCGGTGCCCTCGACCGTCGCCTCGAATCCGATGGCGACGCCGACCTCGAGCCCCTCGTGCAGTCCTTCAACCGGATGGTCGACGGGCTCCAGGAGCGCATCGAGCGCGAGGCGCGCTTCGCGTCCGACGTGAGCCACGAGCTGCGCACGCCGCTGGCCTCGATGCTGGCGGCCCTCTCGGTGGCGCGGCGTCGGGTGCAGGAGCCGGCGGGCGTGGAGGCGCTCGACCTCCTCCAGACCGAGAGCGACCGGTTCACCCGGCTGCTCACCGACCTGCTCGAGATCTCCCGCGTCGAGGCCGGCGTCGCCGAGCTCTCCCTGGCCCCGGTGCAGCCCCGCCAGCTGGTCGACGAGGTCCTCGCCTCGATCGACCGCACCGACGTGCCCGTCGTGGTCGAGCCGAGCGCGGCGACCCGCGTGCAGCTCGATCCCCGTCGGATCGGCCAGGTGCTGGTGAACCTGGTGCAGAACGCGGACAACTACGGCGGCGGCGCGACCGAGGTGCGGCTGAACGGCGACCGCGAGGTCCTGCGCTTCCTGGTCGACGACGCCGGCCCGGGGATCGCGCCCGCCGAGCGCGAGCACGTCTTCGAGCGCTTCGCCCGCGGCGCCGACCCGTCGGTCCCGGGCACCGGTCTGGGGTTGGCCCTCGTGCAGGAGCACGTGCGCCTCCACGGCGGATCGGTGCGGATCGACGATGCCCCGGCGGGCGGTGCCCGCTTCGTGGTGGAGCTTCCCCGGGAGCCGGTCGCATGAGGTGGCGGACGGTCGTCTCGGCGGCAGTGGTGGCCGCCGTGCTGCTGGGCGCCGCGGCCTCGTGCGGGGTGCCGGCCGAGGACGAGGCGAACCGCGTCGACCCCGCCAGCGTGCCCTTCGGGCTGCTCGAGGATGCGACCACCACGACGGTGGCCGACGCCGGCACCGAGGCGACCATCTACCTCGCCGCCCGAGACCGGTTGGTCGCCGTCGACCGGACCGTCGCCGACGACGCCTCGCTCGCCGATCTCCTGGAACAGGTCGTGGCCGGCCCCACCGAGGTCGAGCGAACCCTCGGCATCACCTCGGCGGTCCCGGCCGGCACCGTGGCGTCGGTCGGCCAAGCCCGTGGCACCGCCCGGGTCGACCTCACCGAGGCGTTCGGCGACGTGCGCTCCGACGAGCAGTTCCTCGCCCTGGGCCAGCTGGTGTACACGCTCACCGGCCAGCCCGGCATCGGCGGGGTGGAGTTCACGCTGGAGGGCGAGCCGGTGAGCGTCCCGCTGCCCGACGGCACCGCCACCGCCCAGCCCGTGTCGCGCGACGACTTCTCCACCGTCGCACCCCGCTGACCTGCGGTTCCGTCCCCTGGCGAGCCGAATGCGGCGGTGGGGGTTCAGGTGGGCCGGCCTCGCTCCGATGAGGTAGCTGATGGTCCTCCCCGTCGTGCCCGACCTCTCCGCCCGCCTCGCCGCCGCCGGCACCTCCGCCGAGGTCGATGCCGAGGCCGCGATCCAGCGGGTCCGCGGCTGGTGCCTGGTGCTGGCCCTCGTGCAGACGGCGCTCTATCCGGGCGAGTTCTGGTACCTGGCCTGGGGCGCGATGGCGCTGCTGGTCCTCAACTGGATCTGGGTGCGGTGGGCGCTCGCCGCCGAGGACGGGCCGCGCATCCGCGTCGTCGGCGCTGTCGCCATGTCCACCGACGCCCTCGCGGTGATCATGGTCATGTCGAACCTGATGGACAGCCCCGACGACCCGATCCAGCTGCTCCCGCTGGCCCTGGCGGTCGAGGCGGCCGTCCGGTGGGCCAAGCCGGGCGGCATCGTCGGTGGCGTGGCAGGCGGCCTGCTGATGACCGGGTGGTCGTGGGCCACCCACACGCGCAACCACGTCGAGCTGTCGGTGGGCTACGCCGCCTTCCGCTTCGGCGTCGTCGCCCTGATCGGGGCGATCGTGGGCAGCGCCATCGCCGAGATGCGCCAGCAGCGCCGGGCCGCCGAGGCGGTGTTCCAGGCGTCGCGCGACCTCATGGCCACGCTCTCGCTCGACGGCCGCCTCGTGGCGGCCAACCCGGCGTGCTCGGAGGTCCTGGGCTACACCCTCGAGGAGCTGGTGGCCGCCGACCGCCCGTTCCTGCACGACCCCGACGCCCCGGCGGCCGACCAGGACCTCCGCTCGATCGTCCGCGAGGGCGCCGAGCGCGTCGTCCGTCGGGTGCAGCACCGCGACGGCCATCCGGTGTGGATCGAGCTCGACCTGGTGGCCGATCCCCAGGCCGGCCTGGTGTACGCCATCGGGCGCGACGTGAGCGACCGCAGCCGCATCGAGTCCGAGCTGCGCCACCGGGTGGACCACGACGGGCTCACCGGCGCGTGGAACCGGCACTCGCTCGTGGCGTACCTCCACCGCATGCTCACCCGCGGCTACCTGCCCGCCCTCGTGTTCATCGACCTCGACCGGTTCAAGGAGATCAACGACCGCCACGGCCACCTCGCCGGCGACGCCGTCATCATCGAGCTGGCCGCACGGCTGAGCGAGGCGGCCGGCCACGAGGGCTCGGTGGCCCGCTACGCGGGCGACGAGTTCTGCATCGTGGTCGACGACCCCGACGACCTCGACGTCGTGGCCGAGCGCACCCGGGCGTGCTTCGACGCTCCGTTCGACGTCGGCGCCACGGCCCTCCGGGTCGACGGCTCGGTGGGCACCGCGCTCGGGCGCTCGGGCGACACGCCCGAATCGATCGTGCACTGGGCCGATCAGGCGATGTACGAGCTGAAGAAGGAAGGTCGGCTCACCTCCTGAGGGGAGGGCCCATCGAGCGGTGCCCGCCCGGGCGCGGCCGCCAGCGGCCACACTGGTGCGGTGATCAAGAAGCTGGTCCTGGCCGCGGTGGTCGTCGTGGTGGTCCTCGGCGGCGCCCTCTGGTGGTTCGTCCTGCGCGACGACGCTCCGGAGAAGCTGAGCGTGGAGGGCTCCGGCGAGGGCACCACGCAGCCCACGGGCGAGGTGCCCGAGCAGCTCGACGGCGATTGGACCATCCTCCCCGGCGGCGACAGCACGGTCGGGTTCCGCATCACCGAGTCGTTCGCCAGCGGCCTCACCGACCACACCGCCGTCGGCCGCTCCTCCGCGGTCACCGGCGGGATCACCGTGGAGGGCGAGCAGGTGACGAGCGGCCAGTTCACCGTCGACCTCACCGAGCTCGAGTTCACCGACAGCCCCGGCATCCCCGTGGCGAACCGGGCCAACGCCATGCGGAACCGAGGCCTGCAGACCTCGGAGTTCCCCGACGCGGTCTTCGACCTCACCGCACCCATCGACTTCGGCACCACGCCCACCGAGGGCACCACCCTCGACGCCGAGGCCACCGGCGAGCTCACGCTGCACGGCGTCACCAACGAGATCACGTTCCCCGTGCAGGCGGTGCTGCGGGGCAACACGATCACGATCGGCACCAACCCCGACGACCTGCCCGAGATCGTGCTGGCCGACTACGACATCGAGCCCCCCACGGGTGGTCCCGTGGCCGAGGTGGCCGACTCGGGCACCTTCGAGCTGCTGGTCACCGTCACCCAGGGCTGAGGGGCGCCTCGCCCCGCAGGGCCAGGCGCTCGAGGTGCGGGTCGGCCTCGATGTCGTCGTCGCGGAACCGCAGCGGCCGCAGCGCCTTGGCGGCGTAGGCGTCGGTACCGTCGGCGTGGTGGGCCGATCGGGCATCGCCCGACTGGCCGTAGGCGAGCAGGCCGCTGGCCACCGGTCCGTCGTCGGTGAGCTCGACGGCCATGAGGAAGCTGGTGCCGTACGTGCAGCGGTACCCGCCCGCCGCGAGCCCGCTGGTGGCGGCGCGATCGCCGACCGGCGCCAACCTCGCCGGCCCCGGCTCGATCGCCTGCGACGCCAGGGCGCCGCTCGGGGCCAACACGTTGCAGAGGCCGTCGCCCTCGCACCCGCCGTGCACCGCGACGCGCCGGTCGCCGCGCTGGGCCCACTGCACGTCGCCCAGCGGCGCGTCGAGGGCCACCCCCGCCTCGTCGAGCAGCGCGACCGCGAGCTCGAGCGCTACGACGATCGGGTCCGGACCGGCGTCGGGGGCGGGCGCCAAGCCGTGGGGGGTGGCCACCGGGTCGTCGGGGTCGAAGGCCGTGGCGAACAGCGGTCCGGCGTCGCGCTGGGCCTTGGCATCGAAGCACGCCACGAACTCGCGCCACAGGGGGGCACCGACCGATGACAGCTCGAAGCAGCCGTCCCACGCGGCGAGGACGTCGGCCGCCCTCGCCGCCTCGCCGCCCGCCGCCCGGCCTCGCGCCACCACCGCGTCGCGCAGCAGCTCGGCGCTGAGGCTGCGGTTGTCGAGCAGGGCGTGCACCGCAGCGTCGATCGTCACCTCGCCGGTGCGGGCGAGCGCGTTGACCACCCGCAGGTTCTGGCGGGTCCGCAGCGAGCGCGGCGTGCGCTCGAGCCCGTGGAGCGGCGAGTACCCCTCGAGCGTGGCGGTGGCGTGGTTCAGCCAGTGGGAGTCGTTGGCGTTGAGCACGTAGTCGCGCCGCTCCATCCGCGGCATGGCCGACACCGGCAGCACGCCCGGCTCACGGGCGCCGTCGACCTCGATCCACTCGTCGCCGGGATCGCTCCCGTCGAGCAGCGCGACGCGGTTCTCGTGGAGCAGGGCGGCGATCAGGTCGTGCTGCACCCGATCCACGAATCGGGCGGCCGCCTCGGGCGAGAGCGCCGGCGTCGTCGACGCGTCGATGAACCAGGCCCGGCCGGTGCGGTCGGCGGCGAGCGTGTTCACCCACGGCATGCCCTGGATGCGGTCGTAGGAGGCCTGCATCTCCTCGAGGCTCCGTGCGGTGTCCATGGCGACGAACTGCGGCAGCATCGCCCGGTTGTCGATGTTCGCGTCGCGGTAGGTGAAGGCGGTCTCGAGGCCCCAGCCCACGAGCGGCAGGTTGATCATCGGGCCGTGGTGGCTCCGCCACAGGGTCCGCTCGACGCGCTCGACGGAGCCGTCCGCGCCCAGCACGTCCACCGCGTGCACCTGCGAGGTCATCTCGCGCACCTCGTCGCCGTAGCGGTAGGCGGTGGGCCGGCCCTCTGCCAGGTCGAGCTTGGCGATGGTGAAGCGGTGGCCCTTGGAGAAGGTGTGGGTCCACGCCACGTGCTCGTTGAAGCCGAGCTGCACCCCGGGCGTGCCGAGGAGCGACACCCCGTAGACGTCGAGCTCGCCCGGGATCGTGAGGTGGCACTCCCAGAACCGCGCCTCGCCGCCCCACGGGAAGTGCGGGTTGGCGATCACCATGCCGTGGCCCGACGCCGTGGCGTCGCCGCCGAACGCCCAACCGTTGGAGGCCAGGTCGTCGCCGCCGAGCGCGGCGATCGGCGAGGGCTCGGCGGGACCGTCGGGCCCGGGGGCCTCGGCGCGCCCGATGATCTCGGCCAGGTTGCGGCCGCTGGCCATCATGGCCATGTCGACGAAGTAGGCGTAGAGGTCGAGCTCGTCGACCTCGCGGATCCACGGCGCGTCGCGGCACCACGCCGGGAGGGCATCGGTGCCCTTCGCCTCGCGCGCCCAGCGGTTGAGCCCGGCGACGTACCCGGTGACGAGGGCGCGCAGCTCCGGTGGCTGGGCGTCGCGCAGCGGGGCCGCCCGCTCGGTGACGCCGAGGGCGAGGTAGCCGAGGTCGGTGGCGAGGATGGCACCGTTGGCCCCGGGGCCGTGGTGGCGGGCCCGCTCGCTGCGGACCTTGGCCAGCTGGTCGGCGATGGTGGGCAGGTGATCTCGGGCGCAGGCGTAGCCCTGGCCGTAGCCGAGGCTCCCCCAGCTGCCCGCTCGGATGTGGGCCACCCCGTGGGTGGTCCAGCGGATGTCTGCGTCGTAGGTGGTGTCGCCCCGCTCGGTCATGGCGGGAGAGCCTGTCACCTACGGGAGCGACGGTGCGGGTTCGGGGGCGGGGCGCGGGTCGGGATGGAGGCGCACCGAGCCGAGGAGCACCGGGATGCCGCCCACCGCGAGCACGGCGAAGACGACCCCGGGGACGCCCGTGCCGATGCGGTCGACGCCGGCGCCCACGGCGTACGAGAGCGCGGTGGCCGAGACGTTGGCCACGAGCAGCTGCATCGTCACCATGCGGCCGGCGGCGGCCACGCCCACCCGATCGGCCGTCGACGACGAGAGCGTGGGGAACACCACCGAGATGGCCAGCCCGGCGAGGGCCAGGGCGGCCACCGAGACCGGGAGGGGGGCGGTCGGGAGCAGCAGGTACAGCACGGCCAGCGCGAGGCCCGCCCCGGTGAGGATGCGCGCCGGTGCCAGCCCGGCTCGGCGGCTCAGGGCGCCCAGGCCGAAGCGGCCGACGGTCATGCCCGCCCAGAACCCGCTCATCGCCAGCGCGGCGGCGTCGGCGGCCATCTCCCGGTGGCCCTCGAGGTAGGACGCGGCCCAGTTCGCCGTCACCACCTCGAGCCCCGAGTAGAAGGCGAACACGGCCAGCGACAGGGCGATGGCCGTCGCCGGCACGTCGAAGCGATCGGCGCGCGAGCGCGGCGGCTCGGGGGCATCGAGGGCATCGGGCCACGCCAGCGTGGGGCGCAGCGCCAGGCCGGCGGTGAGCGCGGCGAGGCCGGCCGACGCCGCGAACGCCACCGGCCACGAGGTGATCGCCAGCACGGCCGGGCCGAGGGTGGAGCCCACGGCGTAGCTCCCGAAGGCGAGGCCGGCGGCGCCCACGTCGCGGATCACGGACTGGTAGCGGTTGCCGAGCGAGTCGGCGGCCCCGGTGAGCAGGCCGAGCGCGGTCATCGCTCCCACGAGCACGGCGTACGACCGGGTGGTGGCGATGGCGATGCCGCTCACGGCCACGCCGGCGAGCAGCGCGGAGGTGGCCGTGCGGATGTGCCAGCGGCGAAGGATGGCGAGCGCGGTCGGCGAGGTGGCGAGCCGCCCGAGGCCGTAGCCCAGCACCACCAGCCCGAGCGCGCCCTCGCTCGCCCCGAAGCGCTCGCGAGCGCCCGGCCAGCCCACGCCGAGCAGGGCGATCGGCGCGCCGAGGCTCAGGTACGCCAGGCACTGCAGCTGCAGCGACGATCGGTGGGGGGTGCCGGTCACCAACCCACGGTAGTGACCGGGCCCGGCGCCCCACCTGGTCCGTTCCGTCCGGCTTCTGTGCCCGGTTCACGCGCCGTGGGCGCGGGGTTCGGGTGGAGAACGCGGGCGCTGGGGTCAGGGGAGGCCGAGGCGGGCCTTGGCGGCGGCGAGCTCGGCCGGCTCGCCGCCGAGGTTGGCGAAGCCGCGCAGCAGCCCGCGGCACGCAGCTAGCTCGCCGGGGCGGGGCGGCGGCAGCCGGAGCAACCGTCGGGCGACCGGCGGGAGGCAGGCGCCGGCCCCCGCCCACACCGCTCGCCAGGCGGGCTTGGCGACGGCCGGGAGGATGGGGGGATCGTCGAGGAAGGCGATGCCCCGGGCGGCGTACTCCCCGACGGCGAGGCTCGGGCGGTGGTGCTCGAGGGCGGCGAGCAGCTCGTCCCACGAGCGGGGCGGATCGACGACGCCGGTGGCCTCGCCCACGACCGCTACCTCGGCGATGTACCGGTCGAGCTCGCCGACCGTCATCGGGTGCAGCGCGAAGCGCCGGTTGGCGGCGGCGATGGCGAGGTACTCGGCGAGGTGCACCCACTCGAGCAGGTCGGGATCGTCGGCGGCGTAGGGCCGGCCGTCGGGCCCGATCCCCACCACCGAGCGGTGGACGCCGCGCACCACCTGGCACAGCCGCTCGGCCCGGGCGCTCGAACCGAACACCACGCCCTGGACGAACTCCCCCGTGCGCTGGGTGCGCCCGAGGAAGTCCTCGGAGAACGCGGAGTGCTCGGCGACGCCGGCCATGGCGAGCGGGTGGAGCGCCTGGAGGGTGAACGCGGCGATGCCGGCCACGAGCATCGAGGGATCGGCGTGCACCCGCCACGCCACGCTGTCGGGACCGAACCAACCGGGGTCGCCGAGCTCCGCGGCATCGAGTGCCCGTCGGCTCGGCCGGGGGCCGAGGGCCGACATCGCGCCCAGGACCGGTCCGGCCACGACCGGTGCGCTGGCGGCACCGAACAGGCCGCCGGCGATGCCCGCCACCCGTTCGGCGGGCGTCGGCGTCGGCGGTACCCAGCGGGGCTCGGGCTCCCACACCGCCGCAGCGGCCGGCCGCATGGCCGCGTCCCGGCGGCCGACGGGGGGCACGGTCGTTCCCGGTGCTCGTTCGCTCGGCGCCATCGCTCCTCCCTCGGCCCGGTGGTCCCCGCAGGGTACCGAGGCCCGGCGTGCCAACCTTGGCCGGTGGGCCGCTACGTCGAGCAAGACCTGGACTGGGCCGACCGGGCCCCGATCGTCGTGGAGGCCGCCGCCACGTTGGCGGGCACGGCCCAGGAGGTGTGGGACGCGATCGTCGACTACCCCCGCTGGGCGGCGTGGTTCCCGCAGATCGCCGCCTGTCGGGCGACCTCCGAGCCGCCGACCGGCCTCGGCTCCACGAGAGACGTGCGCTTGAAGGGCGGAGGCGGCACGATCGCCGAGCGCTTCATCGGGTGGGAGGAGCCCCACGTCTGGGCCTTCACCGCGACCTCGGGACCGCCGGTGTTCACGAGCATCGTCGAGCGGGTGACGATCGAGGCCCTCGCCGACGGGCGCGCCTCGGTGACCTACCGCATGGCGCTGGCCCCGCGCCGAGCGCTGCGGCCCGTCCTCCGGCTGGCGCGCGGTCGGTTGGCGTCGGTGCTCGCCACCGCGCTCGCCAACCTCGACGACGAGGTGGCCCGCCGGCGCGACCGCTGAGCCGCCGCGTTCTGGTCGGCGTGGCGTCATCGATCGGCGCCTCGGTGGTTGACCCCGGTGTGGCGGCTCCCCGCAAGCTGCCGCAACCGGCGCCTCGGCGCCACCAGCCCCGTTCGATCGGCGAAGCCCGCCCTCCGCCGATCGGTCGACGGCCTCGCCGGGCCCTCCCCGGCGGGGCCGTCCGGGGTCCGGTTCAGCCGGCGTCGGAGGGGGCGATGAGCTCGACCTCGAAGCCGTCGCGATCCTCGAGGTAGGCCACCTCGAGGTCCGCGGGCAGCGGATGGTGGAGGTCGCGGCCCAGCGGCTGCCAGCCATGATCGGGCGCATCGCCGACCAGGCGGGCCACCTCGGCCGTGGACTCGACGTGGAAGGCCACGTGGTTCATGCCCGGGCGGAGACGGGAGTGGAGCATCCCCGGCACCATGTCGGGCGACGACTCGATGACGATCCCGGTGCCGCCCGAGCGCCACACCCGACCGTGGTCCCAGCGTCGGGCCAGCTCGTAGCCGAGCTCCTCGAGGAGCCAGCCCCACGACGATTCGGCGCGCGACAGGTCGGGGACCCAGAGCTGGAGGTGGTGGATCGACACGGTGGCCGATGCTACGGCCGTGGGGCGTAACCTCCGCCCGACCGGGAGGGATCCGTGCACGCCATCGGCATCGACATCGGCACCACCAACGTCAAGGGCGTGCTGGTGGACCTCGACCACGACGCCGCGCTGGTGGCCGACGCCTCGGCCGCGCTGCGGTGGCAACGCGACGGCGACGTCGCCGAGCAGGATGCGGCGGCGCTGTGGTCGGCGGTGCTCGACGTGCTCGGCGCGCTGCGTGCCGCCACGCCCGACGCGGTGCCCTCGGTCGGGGTGATCGGCCTGTGCGGCCAGTACTCGTCGATCGTCCCGGTCGACGCCGATGCCGAGCCGGTGGCACCGATGCGGCTCTACGTCGACCAGCGGGGCACGGCGCCGAGCCTCGAGGTGCTGGGTCGCCACGAGGACGCGTTCCTCATCTGGGTGGAGCGCCATCCGATCCCGCCGGTCGGCGGCGGCCTCGCCCTGGGCCACGTCTTGTCGTTCCAGCTCGACTCGCCTCGGGTCCACGACCGAGGCCACGCCTACCTCGAGGCCGGCGACTACGTGGCCGCCCGGCTCACCGGCACGATCGCCACCACCCAGGCGGGGGCCTACCTCGGCCAGCTCGTCGACAACCGCACCCTCGATGCCACCGGCTACGACGTCGAGCTGCTGCGCCTCGCCGGCGTGGATGCGGACCACCTGCCGCCGCTGCTCCCCTTGGGCTCGGTGGTCGGCGGGCTGCGGTCCGACGTGGCCGCGGTGGCCGGCGTCGCCGAGGGCATGCCCGTGGTCACGCCGCTCACCGACAGCGCCGCGCAGGCCGTCGCCACCGGGGCGGATCGGCCCGGGCGGGTGGGGGCGGTGATCGGCACCACGTCGGTGCTGCTCTCGTCGGCCCCCACGATGGCGGCCGACTTCGACCACGAGCTGTTCACCATGCCCGGCGCCCGCCCCGACCGCTACCTGGTGTCGGCCGAGAACGGCATCGCCGGCCGGGCGGTGGAGCACCTCCTCGGTGCCGTGCTCGGCCGAGCCGACGCGCCGGGCGATCCCTTCGACGGCTTCGACGCATCGCTGGCCGCGTCGCCCGCCGGGGCCCGGGGCGTGCGGTTCCTGCCCTGGCTGTCGGGCTCGATGTCGCCGCAGAACGATGCGGCGATGCGCGGCGGGATCGTGGGCCTCTCGCTCGAGGCCGGGCGCGACGACGTGGTGCGGGCCGCGGCCGAGGGCGTGGCCCACGGGCTGCGCTGGCTGCTCGGGCCGCTCGAGGCGTTCTGCTCGGAGGCGGCCGACGAGGTGGTGCTCACCGGCGGGGCCGCCCGCTCGGCCGGGTGGGTGCAGGTGGTGGCCGATGTGCTCGAGCGCCCTGTCCACGCCCTGGCCGACCCGACCCACTCCGGTGCGTGCGCCGCGGCGACGTGGGCGGCGGCCTGCCTCGAGGCCGGCGGGGCGCCCGGTGGCGACGAGGCGGTGGCCACCCAGCCGCTCGGGCGCACCTGCGACCCCGACCCGGCTGCCGCCGAGGTCCACGCGGCGGCCCAGGCGCAGTTCACCGCGGCGTTCGAGGCCCTGCGGCCCCTCGGCCTCGGCCGGCCCTGACCTCGGGTAGCGTTCGACCTCGTGCTCAGCGGTCGCGTGCTGCCCGTCCAGGCGCTCAAGCGCAGCATCGCCGATGGCATCGTCACGGCCGACCGGGAGATCCCGAAGGCCAACATCCAGCCCGCCAGCCTCGACCTCCGCTTCGGCGATGTCGCCTACCGCCTCCGGGCCAGCTTCCTGTCGCACGCCGGACCGGTGGCCGACACGCTGCCCGACTACGCCATCGAGGAGCTCGACCTCACCAAGGGCCTGGTGCTCGAGCCCCGACGGCCCTACCTGATCCCGCTGCGCGAAAGCGTCGCCCTCCCGGAGGCGATGCGCGGCTTCGTGAACCCGAAGAGCTCGGCCGGCCGCGTCGACACGCTCTGTCGAGCGCTCACCGACGGCTCCGACGCCTTCGACCAGATCCGCCCCGGCTACCAGGGGCCGCTGTACGTCGAGATCGTGTCGCGCACCTTCCCGCTGCTGATCCGCCCCGACACGACGATGGTGCAGCTCCGCCTGTTCCGCGGCGAGGACCCGTTCCTCACCGACGACGAGCTGGCCCGGCTCCACGACGAGATCGGCCTGATGAGCGACTTCGAGACCGAGCTGCTCGCCCCGCCGTCGCTCGACAACGGCCTGGGCCTCTCGCTCGACCTGCGCGGCGACGAGAACGGCATCGTCGGCTACCGAGCCAAGCGCAACACCGAGGTCCTCGACTACGGGAAGCTCGGCCAGGAGTGGCGGCGGTTCTGGGAGCCCGTCTACCGCGACGTGGATTCGCCCCGCCTCGTGCTCGAGCCCGAGGAGTTCTACCTGCTGCTCTCGCAGGAGGCGATCACCATCCCGCCGTCGCTCGCCGCCGAGATGGTCCCCTACGACGTGCGCTCGGGTGAGGTGCGCACCCACTACGCCGGCTTCTTCGACCCGGGCTTCGGCTACCGCGCCGACAAGCGGGGCTGGGGCAGCCGGGCCACGCTCGAGGTGCGCGCCCACGACGTGCCCTTCGTGGTGGAACAGGGCCAGCGGGTGTGCTGGATGGTCTACTGCCACATGGACGAGGCGCCCGACTTCCTCTACGGCACCGAGATCTCGTCGAACTACCAGGGCCAGATCAACACCCTGTCGAAGCACTTCGTCCGCCCGGTCTCCGAGCCCGAAGACCGCCAGCTCGCGCTCCTCCGGTAGCGGGTCGAGCGGCGCCCGCGAACCGGCGGCGATCGTCGTCGCCCGGCCAACGGAGATCGCGGCCGGTTCGATCCGACGCGTCGGTCAGATGATGCTGGGGACGATCGCCTCGATCACCCGCGGGCCCTTGGTGGCCAGGGCGTCGCGCAGCTGCTCGACGAGCTCCTCGGCGGTGGTGGCCCGGGTGGCGGGCACGCCGCAACCCTCGGCGAGCGCCACGAAGTCGAGGTTCGGGCCCGACAGGTCGAGCATCTCCTTGGCCTTGGGCCCGCCCTCGGTGGCGCCCACGCGGTTCAGCTCCATGTTGAGCACGGCGTACGAGGCGTTGTTGAACAGGATCGTGACGACGTCGAGCTCCTCGCGCGCCATCGTCCACCAGCTCTGCATCGTGTACATCGCCGAGCCGTCGGACTCGAGGCAGATCACCTTGCGATCGGGGCAGGCCACGGCGGCGCCGAGCGCGGCGGGGAGGCCCTGGCCGATGGCCCCGCCGGTGAGGGTCAGCCAGTCGTGGGCGGGGGCGCCGGCGGTGTAGCCGGCGGCGAAGAGGCCCGACGTGTTGCCCTCGTCGGACACGATGGCCCCTTCGGGCAGGAGCGCCCCCAGCGCCGCGCACACGCCATCGGCGGTGAGGGGCCCGGTGGGCAGCTCGGGCCGGGCCTCGGGCTGGATGGTGGCGGCGTCGGCGGGGGCCCCGACGGCCTCGGCGAGCGCGGCGAGCGCGGCCGCCGGGTCGCCCGCGGCGTCGGCGAGCACGTGGACGGTGCAGCCTTCGGGCACGAGGTCGGACGCCTTGCCGGGGTAGGCGAAGAAGGAGACGGGCGCCTTCGAGTCGACGAGCACGAGGTGCTCCAGGCCGTCGAGCTGCATGGCGGCGAACTCGGCGAGGTAGGCGAGGCGGTCGACGGGCACCCGCCCGGCCCCGCGCTCGATGCGGGCCGGGAAGGTCTCGGCCAGGAGCTTCGAGCCGGTGTGGTTGGCGACCCGCGAGGCGTCGACCAGGGCGTCGGCCCGGCAGGCCCGGCCCCCCACGAACAGGGCGGCGGGCTCGTCGCCCTGGAGGATGGCGGCGATGGCGGCCACCGCGTCGGCGTCGACGGGCGTCGGCTCGGCAGGGGCGACGGGCGAGGCGGGGCTGGCCCCCTCGGTCCACGAGACGTCGGCCGGGAGGATGAGCGTGGCGATCTGCGCCGGTGGGCCGCTGGCCACGGCCACCGCGTCGGCGGCGTCGGCGGCGACCTCGGCCACCGACGCGGAGGTGCGGATCCACGAGGACACGTTCCGGGCGACGGTCTCGATGTCGCTCTCGAGCTGGGCGTCGTACTGCTTGTGGTACGTGGCGTGGTCGCCGACGATGTTCACCACCGCGGTGTGGCCCTTGCGGGCGTTGTGCAGGTTGGCGAGGCCGTTGCCGAGCCCGGGCCCGAGGTGCAGCAGCACGGCGGCCGGCTTGTCGGCCATGCGGGCGTAGCCGTCGGCGGCGCCGGTGGCGACGCCCTCGAACAGGGCGAGCACGCCGCGCATCTCGCGCACGTCGTCGAGGGCGGCCACGAAGTGCATCTCCGAGGTGCCGGGGTTCATGAAGCAGACGTCGACGCCGGCGTCGACGAGGGTGCGGATCAGGGCGTTGGCGCCGTTCACGGTGGGGCTCCTGGAGGTCGGCGGGTCGGGCTCGGGCGATGCGTCAGGCTCGCTCGTCGAAGATCACGCCGGGGTTGAGGATCCCGGCGGGGTCGAACGAGGCCTTGATGCGGCGCATGAGGTCGAGCTTGGCGGGGTCCTCGATCTCGGCGAGGTAGCGCTTCTTCTCGGTGCCGATGCCGTGCTCGCCGCTCACCGCCCCGCCCAGGGCGGCGCCGGCGCGCAAGATGTCGCCGACCACCGCCTTGCGCTTGGCGACGTCGGGCTGGAACACCGACAGGTGCACGTTGCCGTCGCCCGCGTGGCCGCAGCCCACCACCAGCGAGCCGGTGGGCTGGGCCACCTCCTGCACCTTGGTCAGGTAGGCGGAGATCTCGGAGCGGGGGACCACCATGTCGATGATGTCGTCGGCGTTCATCGCCTTCGCCGTCCAGAACGCCTTCTCGCGGGCGTCGATGAGCGCGGCGCCCGAGTGGGCGGGCAGCACGTAGAGGTCGAGCGCACCCAGCCCGGTGGCCAGCTCGGCCAGCTCCTGCACGTCCTCCTCCACCCGGCCGTCGGTGCGGTTCTCGAGCACGACGACGAGGTACGCCATCGCCGCGTCCTTGATCTCCTGGGGCACGCCCAGCTCGAGGTTCTGGGCGGCGGTGATGGCGCCCATGGTGATGAAGTCGATGTACTCGAGGATCGTGGGCATCAGGCCCGAGCCGACGATGCGGGGCACGGCGGCGGCCACCTCGTCGAGCGTGGAGAACGGGATCAGCACCGTGGAGCCCGCGGTGAGGCGCGGGTGCAGGCGCAGGATCGCCTCGGTGGCCACGGCCAGGGTGCCCTCCGAGCCGATGATCAGCTGGGTGAGGTCGTAGCCCGAGCTGCCCTTCACGAACTTGCCGCCGGTGCGGATCACCTCGCCGGTGCCCAGCACGGCCGTCAGCCCGATCACCTGGTGGCGGGTGACGCCGTAGCGCACGGCGCGCATGCCGCCGGCGTTGGTGGCGACGTTGCCGCCGAGGCTCGCCGAGTTCTCGCCGGGGAACACGGGGTAGACCAGCCCGACCGCCTTGGTGGCCTCGTCGAGCTGGGCGAGGGTGACGCCGGGTTGGACCACGGCGACGTGGTTCTCCTCGTCGATCTCGAGGATCTCGGCCATCCGCTCGAAGCTGACGAGGATGCCGTCGGGCTGCGGGATGCACGCGCCCGACATCCCGGTGCCCGATCCCCGCGCCGTGACGGGCACGCCCCGGTCGCGGGCGAGCGCGACGATCGCCGCAACCTCCTCGGTGGAGGCCGGGGACGCGGCCGCAGCCGGCGCCACCCACTCCGCCGTGAGCGCCTCGTCGTGGGTGAGGTCCTCGTTGATGGCGTCGCCGACCGCCACGTGCTCGGGCCCGACGATCTCGCCGAGCGCTGCCGCCAGATCAGCCATGTCCCCTTGCCTTCCGTCGCCCTCGTGCGAGGCGCCAGCATGCCACGCCCTCGCTCGCCGCTACCCTGACGCCCCGTCAGATCTGCTCGGCCGCCAGGGGGGCCCGTGATCCTCGACCGCTTCCGCATCGACGACCAGGTCGCCATCGTCACCGGTGCCGGCCGGGGCATCGGCGCCGCGTCGGCCCTCGCCCTCGCCGAGGCCGGCGCCGACGTCGTGATCTCGGCCCGCTCGGAGGACCAGCTGGACGGGGTGGCCGCCCAGATCGAGGCGGCCGGCCGCCGGGCCCACATCGTGGCCGCCGACCTGAGCGACCTCGACGCCGTCGCCGGCCTGGCCCAGGCGGCCAAGGACGCGTTCGGGCGCCTCGACATCGTGGTCGACAACCTCGGCGGCACCATGCCCCGGCCCTTCGAGCACACGTCGCCCCGGTTCCTCACCGAGGCGTTCCAGTTCAACGTGGCCACCGCCCACGCCCTCAACCGGGCCGCGGTGCCGGTGATGCTCGAGACCGGAGGCGGCGCCATCGTCGGGATCTCGTCGATCATGGGTCGGGTGCCCGGGCGCGGCTACCTGGCCTACGGCACCGCCAAGGCCGGCCTCGCCCACTACACGAAGCTCGCGGCGCGCGACCTCGCTCCGAAGATCCGGGTGAACGCCATCGCGGTCGGCTCGATCGCCACCAGCGCGCTCGACATCGTCATGCAAGACGACGCCATGCGCACCGAGATGGAGTCGGTCACGCCGCTGCGGTCCATCGGGGAGCCCGAGCACATCTCGGCGACCGTGCTCTTCCTCGCCTCGCCGGCCGCCGGCTACGTGACCGGCAAGGTGGTCGAGGTCGACGGCGGGCTCGAGCAGCCGAACCTGGACCTCGGCTTCCCCGACCTCTAGGCCGTCCGGCCCCACGCGCTCAGGTCGGGTCCCCGAGGCGCCGAAGCCTCGGGCATGCGAACCGACGAGCTCGATCTCGTGGAGGGCGCGCTGCCGTGGTGGCGGCGCGACCTCCCCTTCCCCCGGTTCTGGCCCAACCTGCCGCTGCTGTACGTCGGCGCGGTGGGCGCCACGCTGCTGTGCTCGGTGCTGTGGTCGCCGCTCGGCGCGGTGGCGTACTGCTTCGGCTGGCTCGGAGGCCTCATGCTGCTGTGGGGCCCGCGCGGCCTTGCCCGACCTACGGCCGACCCCCGCCTCGCCTGGCGGCGGGCCGCCGCGGTCGGGGCCGCGGCGATGGCGCCGTTCCTGGTCTACTGGGCGCTGACCTGACGCGAGGCCCCCGAGCGCGAGCGCGAGGTGGCCACGTCGATCGGTAGCTTCGCCTCGTGGCGATGCTCGAGGACGCCCCGTTCGACCTGCTGATCCCCGGGCGCCGGCCCTCGGGGCTCGCTCCGGTGCACCTGCCCTTCCGCGGCGACGAACCGGACTGGGACGGGTTCGCCCACCTCCTCGGCCGGACGGTCGACGCCGGGCTCACCCCGTTCGTGAACGCCGGCCCCGGCGCTGGCGACCTGGCGTCGGCGAGCCTGCGAGCCGAGGTGGTGGCCACGGTGGGCGCGGCGATGGGCGGCCGTGCCTTCGTGGCCGGGGTGCGGGCCGAGGACGGCGACGACGGCGGCTTCGACCCCGCTCGCCTGGCGGGCGCCGTCGCCTCCGTCGCTCGCCACGGCGGGCTCCCCGCCCTGCTCCCCTCGCCCACGCTCGCCGGCCTCGGGCTCGACGAGGCGCTCGGGCTGGTGGCGTGGATGGGGGAGTGGTGCGACCGGCTGATCGCGGTCGACCTCCCGGAGGGCCGCTGGCCCGGCGGCCGCAGCTGGGGCCTCGACGCCTTCACCGCCCTGCTCGAGGTGGCCCCGTGCATCGGCGTGGTCGACGGGTCGTGGAGCCGCCCGGCCGAGTGGGACCGCATCCGTCGGCGCGACGAGGTCCGTCCCGACTTCCGCGTGTTCTCGGCCAACGTCCTCGCGGTCGACCAGATCCGCTTCGGTGCCGACCACGCGCTCGACCTCGCCGCCGCGGTCCCCGACGCCCTCGCCGATCGCGACGACGCGTGGGAGCGCGAGGACCCCGAGGCGCTCGAGCGCGACGACGCGCTCCAGGCCCTCGCCACCCTCGTGTTCCGGGCGCCCTACGCCGCCCACCGTCACTCGCTCGCGCTGGTGCTGCTGCTGCGCGGCTGGCTCGACCACGACGGCATCGCCCCCGGGCTGGCGCGCCGCCCCGACGGGGAGATCGAGCTGCTCCTCCCGGCGCTCGACCGCCTGGGCGTCCTCGGCTGACGGCAGCGGGCCGGGGCCTCGCCGGTCAGGCCGGGCCCGGCACGGCCAGGCGGGTCGGGCGGGTGCGCCCCCGGAGCTCCTCGGCGCCCACCTCGATCCAGGCGGACGCCTCCTGGGGTCCCGCCGCCTCCACCGCATCGCACGAGGCCAGGACCTTGGGGTCGCGCCGCTTGGCCAGCTCGGTCAGCCGGGCCGCCTCGTTGACCGGGTCGCCGATCACGGTGAACTCGAAGCGGCGCTCGTCGCCGATGTTGCCCGCCACGGCCTGGCCGTAGGCGACGCCGATGCCGGCCTCGACCTCGGCCACCTCGAGGGGGAGCCGGTGGGCCAGCGAGCGGGCGGTGGCGAGCGCACGGTCGGCGGCGTGGTCGAGCTCGTCGGGGGCGCCGAACACCGCGAGGGTCGCATCGCCTTGGAACTTGTTGACCCACCCGCCGTGCTCGTGCACCTCGTCGATCACCACGGTGAAGAAGCGGTTGAGGACGTCGACCACCTCCTCGGGCGGCCGATCCACCGCGAGGCGCGTCGAGCCCACGACGTCGACGAACAGCACGGCCACGTCTCGGCACGCGCCACCCAGCTCGGCGCCCCGGGCGAGGGCGTCGCCGCCGATCTCGAGCCCCACCTGCCGCTGGTACAGGTCGCGCAGCCGCTCGCGCTCCTCGATCCCCGCGGCCATGTCGTTGAAGCCCGCCTGCAGCAGCCCGAGCACGCTTCCGTCGGAGACCTCGACCCGCGCTGAGAGGTCGCCCTCGCCGAGGTCGCGGATGGCGCGGCGCAGCGAGACGATCGGCTCGGCCACGGCGCGGGCGCCCAGCACGGCCACCCAAGCGCCGGCCACGAGCGCCATCGAGCCCAGCACGATCACGCTCACGGCGAGCTTGGTGCGCGTGGCCCCGTTCGGATCGGCGAGGGCGAAGATCGCCGTGATGATCAGCCCGACGAGGGGCACGCCGGTGCCCAGCGCCCACCCGATCATCGTGCGGGTGGTGACGCCCGGGAGCCGGGGCCGCTGCACGGTGTGCACCGCCAGCGCCGCCTTGGCGAGCGGACGGGTGATGCGCTCGGCGATGAGGTAGGTGAACGCCGAGGTGGTGAGCCCGCCGAGCGCGACGGTGAAGGCCACGCGGGCGAGCAGCTCGATCTCGAGGATGCCGTTCAGGATGGAGAAGAGCAGGGCGGCGGCGAACCAGAGCGTGGCGTGCACGATGAACAGGCGCATCGGGGCGCGCAGCACCGCGGTCACCTCGGCATCGGTGGGCTCGCGCCCCTCCTGGAGCCAGCGCCGTCCGGAGCGCAGCCACCCCTCGCCCCAGATGACGCCCACCGGCACGACGAGCACCAGGTAGATCCCGCCCAAGATGGCGTTGACCACCACGACGGTGCGCCAGTCGCGGATCTCGTCGCCCGGCAGCACCCAGGCGATGCAGCTCACCACGATGGCCACGCCGGTGAGGTTGGCCAGGACCATGGCCAGGAACAGCTGGCGCCGAGCCCGGCGCACCAGGCGCGTCCCCGCCACCGGGTCGAAGGGGACGCGCGCCGCGTCCGTGGGTGCGCTCGCCTCGGCCTCGATGCCGCGACGCTACCGGAGCCGGTCCCGGCGCCTCCGGCCGATCGCGCCGATAGGGTCGGCCGCGCCGATCCCCCCACCGCCTCGGAGGCTCCCGCCATGGCCGACATGCCCCTCAACCGCCTCGGTCGCTCCGGCCTGAAGGTCAGCGCCCTCTCGTTCGGCTCGTGGGTCACCTTCGGCGGCCAGGTCGACACCGGTCTCGCCAAGGAGCAGCTGGCGGTGGCGCGCGAGGGCGGCGTGAACTTCTTCGACAACGCCGAGGCCTACGCCGGCGGCAAGAGCGAGGAGATCATGGGCAAGGCCATCGCCGAGCTCGGCTGGGCCCGCCACACCTACGTCATCAGCACGAAGATCTTCTGGGGCATCCACGAGGGCGTGCCCAACATGAAGAACACGCTGAACCGCAAGTACCTCCTGCAGGCCATCGACGGCTCGCTCGACCGCCTCGGGCTCGACTTCGTCGACCTGCTCTTCTGCCACCGTCCCGACCCCGAGACGCCCATCGAGGAGACGGTCTGGGCGATGTCCGACATCGTCTCGTCGGGCAAGGCCCTCTACTGGGGCACCTCGGAGTGGTCGGCCGACGAGATCCGCGCCGCGTGGGACATCGCCGATCGGCGCAACCTGCACAAGCCGGTGATGGAGCAGCCCCAGTACAACCTGTTCGAGACCCGGCGGGTCGAGAAGGAGTACGCCCGGCTCTACGAGGACATCGGCCTCGGCCTCACCACCTGGAGCCCGCTGGCCAGCGGCCTGCTCACCGGCAAGTACGTCGACGGCATCCCCGAGGGGAGCCGAGCCAGCCTCCCCGGCTACGAGTGGCTGAAGGGCCTGCTCACCGACGAGGAGAAGAACGCCCAGGTCCGCGAGCTGGGCGCGCTGGCCGAGCGCCTCGACGTCACCACCTCGCAGCTCGCCATCGCCTGGGTGGCCAAGAACCCCCACGTGTCGACGGTGATCCTGGGCGCCAGCAACGTCGAGCAGGTGCACGAGAACCTCGGGGCCCTCGAGGCCCTCGAGCGCCTCGACGACGACGTGATGGCCGAGATCGTCGGCATCATCCACCCCTGGACCCGGGGGTAGCGCGCTCGCGCCCCCGGCTCAGCGGAAGAGGGCGACGATGTCCTCGGCGAGCAGCACGAACAGCAGCGTGATGATGCTGAGCGCGATCGCCGAGAACCACCACCGGTACTTGTGGTCGGCGGCGAAGAAGCGCCGGATCGTGAACACGTCGCACACGATGGCGAACGAGCCGATGGCCACGCCGAGCGGGGCCTCGACGCCCTTGGCGATGCCGA